>JBFMDF010000126.1:0-5929 GCA_040753935.1 Bacteroidota bacterium
ACTATTGAATTGCCTCCCGGCGTTACCATCGAACAGACAAATCAGACATCGCTGGAAGTTGAACACGCACTGGCACAGATACCGGAAGTGAAAAAAGTCTTCACAACAGTCGGCGTTTCAAACGACGGATTGATTGGTTTATCGAGCAACAACGTTGCACAGTTAAACGTTACACTTGTACCAAAACATCAACGAAAAAAATCTACAGAACAGATTGGCTTGGAAATTAAACAGAAGATCAACCAAATTCCCGGTGTTAAGGCGTACGTCAGCCCGATTGGTATCTTTGGCGTTGCCGACATGACACCGATACAGATTGCGGTCAGCGGAACGAATTTACCTGATGTTCAACACGCCGCTGAGCGGATAAAAGATTTGCTTGCCACAATTCCCGGCACGGCTGATGTTCGCCTTTCAACAGAACAAGGAAAACCGGAAATGCAAATAGAAATTGACCGTGCGAAGATGGCGCAGCTCGGTCTTTCGGTTGCCGATGTCGGCGCCACGCTGCGTATTGCATTGGCAGGCGATGATGAATCGAAGTTCCGAGATGGCAATGCCGATTACAACATACGTATTCAGTTAGATGAGATGAGCCGTTCACAAACTTCACGACTGGACGAGTTGACGTTTATGAATACTCGAGGTCAGCAGATTCAGTTGAAGCAGTTTGCCACTGTTTATCAATCATCAGGTCCAACAAAATTACAACGGCAGGACCGAATCAATGTTATCTACGTTAACTCACAAACAACCGGGCGACCCGATGGTTCGATTATTCAGGATTTCAAATCGCGATTGGCAGGAATTCAACTGCCGGCAGGAATAGAATTGAAATATCTTGCCAACGAAAAGAATCGTTCGGAGGGTTTCGGCAGTATGGGGCTGGCAATGATTGCCGGTATTTTGTTCGTGTATTTAATTATGGTGGCATTGTATGATTCGTACGTGTATCCGTTTGTTGTCTTGTTTTCTATTCCTGTTGCTGTAGTCGGCGCTATGCTTGCGCTGGCAATTACCGGTAAATCGCTCAGCATCTTTTCGATGCTCGGAATCATCATGCTCATCGGTCTGGTGGCGAAAAATGCTATTCTGCTTGTTGACCGCACAAATCAAACCCGTACCGAACACGGATTGAGCGTGTACGATGCGCTGATTGAAGCAGGACAATCTCGCCTTCGCCCCATTTTGATGACGACGTTGACGATGATTTTCGGTATGCTGCCGATTGCGCTCTCGAAAGCGCCGGGTACAGAATGGAAATCCGGCTTGGCGTGGGCATTGATCGGTGGACTGACCAGTTCGATGTTCTTAACGTTGTTGCTGGTACCGGTAATGTATATGAAGGTTGATGAGTGGAGGACAAAGATTCCGGCATTCTTCAAAAAACCATCGCGCATGTTTACCCGCTTCAAAAAGAAGGGGAAAGAAACGGTTGTACGTGTTAACGGCGAGTTGGCAGAAGTACCTACACAATAGTACCGTGAATGAATCGTCGAGGAAATGGGCATCCTTCACAAAGGATGCCTTCATTTTTTTACAACCTGTTACCTCTTCAATGCACTGTCGGTGTTGTAATGTGTGCCAGCAATTTTCGTTTCACAATTGGCATAATGGTTTCTTGGAAGGGAAAATCGAGATCGGTTTCGCACATAAATGTTGCCGGATTCGGCAATTCGGTATGGGTGCGAATGATTTCCTGCTTCAAACTGATGGGAGATGATGCAATGACCGACTGCTGACGCGTTTCAATAATTGTCGTTTTCAATGCACGGTATTTTTCTTTTTCAGACATGTACAGCGACATCTGGTAATAGATGAAATGAATCAGCATTGCCTGCTGTTCCGGAATGATGCAGTACCCTTCATCTTTGTAGAGCGGCACGATACCTACTCCTTCAACAGACACATTTTGATCCACAAACTCATAAATCTGAATTCCCTCTTCTGCAATTCGCTGTAAGTATGAAATCGCCCAGCGAACCACTTCTTCAATCCGTTCAAGATCTGGATACTCAAGGTAGGCTGACTCGAAAACGATTTCCTGACGGTCGAGATCGATCTCTTTGATGCGCTGCGGCAGTTGAGCATGAAAGGAATTTTTTCGTCGTAAAAAGTTTTCCAAACTTTGCATCAACTTAATGACTTCCGCCAGCACAGGATACAATTTATTTTTGCTGAACGCTGCACTGCACTGTTTCGCGTACTCCATTACATGGTATTGACACTGTTCAGTATCGTGAACTGCTGAATTGATAAACGTATCGAATGTTAGTCTTGACATAAGTTCTCCCTACAGGAAATTAGTTTACACCGACCTGTTTGTCAAGAACTTTACACAAATTTTTAGCGCGGCAAGCAGCCGTCGACGACAAGTGCTAAAAACGGATGGAGGAATTTTACAACGGCGAGTTCTTCATTACGTGATATCGGCTTACACAGTTTTCAAAAATTCAATTGCCCGAGTCAGCGCCACCGCTCGATGACTGATCTGATTTTTTTCTTCTAATGTCATTTCAGCGTACGTTTTAGAGTGGCCGTTCGGAAGGAAGAGCGGATCATAACCGAATCCGTTGACGCCACGTGGCTCTTCCAAAATTCTTCCTTCCACTCTTCCTTCAAAAATTTTTTCAATGCCCTTTCCGACGACGGCAACAACGGTTCTGAAGCGCGCATTACGGTGTCGCGACGGAACGCCTTTCAACTTCCACAGTAGTTTTTTATTGTTTTCCTCGTACGTTGCATTCTCCCCTGCATATCGTGCAGAGCGAACGCCCGGTTGTAATTCAAGAAAATAACATTCCAGACCGGTATCATCGGCAAGTGATACGATACCGGTGGCGTTAAATGCTTCACGTGCTTTTTTTAGCGCATTCCCTTCCAGTGTCGGTTGATCTTCATCGGTTTCGGTAACGTTCGGTACATCACGCAGACTGATGACATCGAACGGTAATCCAGACAGTAGTGTTCGTATCTCTTCCACTTTGTGTTGATTGTTGGTCGCGAGCAACAGTTTTTTCACGTTGTCCTCCTAGGAAACATACCGTAGAACAAATTGACAAGACTGGCAAGTGTGGTGTAACTATTTAACAGTATTAGCGGAAGGTTGTTTAAGCCGATCGCTTGCAACATCAACATTCCCGCGCCGAGTGTGTACATTATTAAAAATGACTTTTCCATTGTTACTTTTCCTTGTTTGATTGTTTCAACGGTTTGCGGGATCCAGCAGATTGCTAAGAAAAGAAATCCGCCATAGCCTAACAGATCAAGTGTGTTCATGCGAAGCATCCTTCGGATGAGTGATAAGTCAACCATCAACGTGAAAGTTAGCTTAGTATGGAATTTTATCCTGTTTCTGTTCCCATTCGCGGAATGCCGCGAGGGCTTCTTCTCTCATTAATTGTTTCATCGGAATCTTTCGCTCGTGAAGTTGTTTCGGAATCTCATGATAGAGAAACAAGTCGTCAAATCCGATCTTTGCCGCATCTTCCCGACTGTTAGCATAATAAATTTTTTCAATCCGCGCCCAATAAATCGCCGCCAAACACATCGGACAAGGCTCGCACGAGGTGTAAATCTCACAACCTTCCAAGTGAAACGATCCGAGTGTTTTGCATGCTTCACGAATGGCAACAATCTCTGCATGCGCCGTCGGATCGTTGATGGTTGTTACCAGATTTGTTCCACGGGCGACGATCTTTCCTTCCTTCACAATCACAGAAGCAAACGGACCGCCTTTACTATCTCTAATGTTTTGTTGTGAGAGCCGAATTGCTTCCCACATGAATTCTGCGTTCATAGACAAAAAGTGTGGTTATTTCAAAAAGCTTATCTGAAACGAATATAACAAAAATTTTACTTGCTTTATTTTTTTTTCTTTTCAAACATTCACCTAGGGAAATTAATGAACGTTACCTTACCATTTGGAACTTTTTGAAATGCGATACTTAAGTTATGCCATATTGCTATTAATTACCGTTGCACAAAACGCTTTTGTCCAAAGTTGGCGCTACCTCGGACTTAATACCGAAGCAATTACTGCAATTGCGGTTGATTGGTCAAACCCACAAGTTTTGTATGCAGGCAGTGGCAGCGATTTTAGTGCAGGTAAAGTTGGCGGTATTTTCAAAAGTACAAATGGAGGTACAACGTGGGATACTTTGATTCGCGGTGTCACAGTTCGTGAAATAGATATTCATCCTAAAAACTCGAATATCATATATGTCACGCTTGGTCTCAATGTGCTCACCACAGCTGGTATTATTAAAACGATTGACGGAGGAACAACTTGGCTGAAAGCAGATTACGGGATGCAAATAACTTGGGAAGAAGGTCCAGGTCCATTAGTCATAGATCCAAAACATCCAGATACATTATATGCTGGAACTGCAGGTTTTTGGGGTGGGAAATTTTATAGAAGCACAGATGGAGGACAGAGTTGGTTTTCATTTGGCGATTCAACATACTTACGAGATGGCGTTTCTGCTATAGCGTTGGATCCGGAAAATACTAAAGTTATCTATGCAGGAACATATTTTAGTGGTAACGTACTTAGATCCTTCGATGGAGGAATCAATTGGAACAATACAGGACTTAAAGCGGGAATTGTAACAATTGAGTTTTCCAAAAAAACCTCGAAGTGGTATCTTGGAGGAGTGAAGACAAATGATGTGCCTGTGGTAATTTTTACAATTTCAAATAACGATTCATCGTGGGAAAACTTTAAGGACGGTTTACCAGATACATTGAACGTTGCTAAGATTCAGATATTGAACAATTCACCTGAAGAACAAGTTTTTCTTCTTGGTCATTGGTACAATATCGGAGGTGTTTATCGGAGTATTAATGGAAATCGTTGGGAAAAGATTGGGAGTTACTGTGAAGGATTCAAAACCATGACGTTACTGAGTCAAAAGATATATGCTGGAGGGAAAGGAGTTTTCGTGATGGATATCCCGACTTCAGTTTTCGATTACATCTTGCCGTTACCCCACAATTTTAGGCTCTACAACAACTTCCCTAATCCTTTTAATCCGAGTACAACGATCAATTATGAGATTAAAACGAGAAGCATGGTGTTCTTAGAAATTTTTGATATTCAAGGAAAGAAAATAAAAACATTAGTACGAAAGGAACAAACATCCGGGAAATATTCGATCTTTTGGAATGGCGAAGATGAAAGCGGTGTACAGGTAACTTCAGGCGTTTATTTTTGTGTTCTTCGCACAGAAGGGCACACTATAATAAAAAAAATGCTTCTTCTTAGATAGAAACTATATGCAATGGAACAGAATCAGTCACCCCCTGAAATATTATTAAAAATTAAGAACAGCCCTAAGCTGTCTCTTTATTAAGCATGCTCCGGCAAGAGTGCTACAATGAAGATAAACAGGTCTTCGAGGCTGTTCTTCTTTTAATTTAATAGATCAAAATTGCAACCCAAAATAATTTCTTGAAGTATTTTTTAAACTTAACTTGACTTTTATTTTCCGATCCGTCATATTGCTCGCACACGCACACGCACACGCACACGCACACGCACACGCACACGCACACGCACACTACACATATATTGTTTTTCCGAAAGGAACAATAATTATGGTGATAGTATCAAAATATTCTAACAAGCCTCATCAATTGCAGATTCATTTTTTATCATAAATCTCGAAGGAGATTTAGGAAATGAAATTATTGTTTTTTACCTGCAAGATATTTGTATTAGCCGCATTCACTTTACTGCATCCATTGTGGTCACAAACGTTTGTTGTACAAGGGAAAGTTTCTACAAGCACTGATCCCGTACGCTATGCCTCTGTAACTTTTATAGAGAAAAGTGATACAACAAGAAAATTCTCAACAATTACTGATAGTGCGGGAAATTATAGGTTAAGTGTCGTTACCGAGATTTCATCCCAACCCACTGTTTTAC
>JBFMDF010000127.1:0-5911 GCA_040753935.1 Bacteroidota bacterium
CCCTCATTGAAGGGGTACGGGGGAGGATTTCTCCACCAACCACCTTCGTTTCTCCAGCATCACATCCACTTCGCTGTCAAATTGCTTCAGCGCTTGTTCAACCGTCATTGTTCCGGTGGCAATGTATTCCACATAAATTTGCAGTCGGATCACAATTTGTTCCCATTCAGGTATCTGCGGCAGAGGATCAACGCGCTGTAATTGCCGATAGAACGCTTTGACATAGTTATTATTTGCCAGCGAAGAATCTTGCCATGCTGATTGACGGGGAGGAAGGTTGCCGGTGACCTTGTAAAACTTGATAGATTGTTCAACAGATGAAAGAAACTCAATTAACTTCCACGCCGCTTCTTTATGTTTGCTGGTTTTAAACATCACTAAACTTGTGCCAAGCGGAAGAGAAACCCCGGGCTGCAAAGAATCCATAGAAGGAAGCGGAGCCGTCATCCATTCGTTTTGCAGATGAGCAGGAATGCGTCGTGTGAATTCACCGATATTCCACGGACCGGTGATGTACATAGTAATCAATCCTTCCGAAAAAGAATTGTACATATTCGTAATCAACTGCATACCGGAGGGAGAATACTGTTTGCGGTAAAATTCGTTCAACAGGGTAAATGCTTTGGTAAACTGTTTGCCGCTGAAGTTACCACGCGAATTTTTTTCTTTGAGAAAATTTCCACCCGCCTGCATTCCCAACGCGATGGCAGGCACCCATTCATTAGTTGGAAGAAAGAAGGGGTAACAGATTTTCTTTTGTTCTTTCGCTTGACGTTGAATAATTTCCGAAACTTTCAACACGTCGTTCCACGTTGAGGGAAATTTATCAAACCCTGCTTGTTTCAACAGATCTTTCCGGTAAAAAACAACACGCGTATCGACGTACCACGGAATTCCGTACAGCGTTGAATCAAGAATATTCGTCTTCAGCACGCCGGGGAAAATATCGTTGAGGTCAACAACTGTCGAGTTCTGCACAAATGGTTCGAGTGGTTCCAACGCATGAAGAACAGTAAATTCCGGAAGCCATGTATTCCCTAATTGGCACACATCGGGTGTTGATTCACCCGCATACGCTGTCAACAACTTTTCATGTGCCGCTGTCCAGGGTATTTGCTGCGTTTCAACTTTAATTGTAGGATTGAGTCGCTCAAATTCTTTAATGAGCGGAAGCACCATCTCACCTTCATTTCCCATTCCCCAAAATTTAATCACAACAACGGCATCAGCGGCAGGAACGCAGCTCAATGCAAGGAAGACAACAACGCTGATCGCTATGTTTAGTATTACTTTCATCAGGAAAGTTGAGAAATTGCTATAACTTCTCAGTGATGTTTATACCTGCAAACTCTGAAATTGACATCTGCGACTTCACCGGTGCCATCTGCCAACTCATTCTGTTACTTCAAACTTCGTTTCCACACAATCAACCGAATTCCCTCCGACAAACACCGTGAATGTTCCCGGTTCAACAACTTTTTTCATTTCAAGATTGTAAAAGGCAAGATCGTCGGGCGTCAGGATAAATTCGACAGATTTTTTTTCGCCGGCGTTTAACAATATCTTTTTGAACCTTTTCAATTCTTTCACTGGCCGAGTAACCGTTGCTACATCGTCCCGAATGTACAACTGCACTACTTCCTCACCGCTTCGCTTGCCGGTGTTTTCCACGTCAACATTAACAACAATAGGTTGATTTTTTGAAATAGTTTTTGGCGAGACGTTCGCATTACTATACACAAATGTTGTGTACGAAAGTCCGTAGCCGAAAGGAAACAGTGGCGAATTTGGTGAATCAAGATAGCGTGAAGTGTATCTGTCGTGTTCTACTAGCGGCCTTCCCGTGCTTTTGTGGTTATAGTAAAGTGGAATCTGCCCGACACTGCGAGGAAATGTGACCGGCAATTTTCCGCTGGGATTGTAATCGCCAAACAACACATCCGCCAACGCATTGCCTGCTTCTACACCGAGATGCCATGCTTCAACAATTGCAGGAATATGGTCTGCTTCCCACTGCAAGGTCAGCGGCCGCCCGTTCATTACCACCAGCACAATCGGTTTTCCTGTTTTGTAAAGAGCTTGCAGTAATTCCTTTTGACGTCCCGGCAGATCGAGATTGGTTCTGCTTGCCGCTTCACCGCTGTGCCGTTGCGACTCGCCGAGTACGGCTACCACGACGTCTGCCTGCCTGGCAATCTTCACCGCTTGTTCAACACGAAACGCGGAATCGCCTTCAATCTCACATCCCTTTTCACACAAAATGGTTGTCGTTGACGACACTTTTGCTTTCATTCCATCAATCACCGACACAACATCTTCCGGTCGTTGCGCCCATGCCCACGCCCCGACAAGATCGCGGCGATGATCATTCCCCGCTAATGGACCAATGAGTGCAATTTTTTTTGTGGTTTTGCTCAGCGGAAGAAGATTGCGTTCATTCTTCAATAAGACTATCGACTGCCTCGCCATCTCGCGTGCAACAGCACGGTGATCTTTGTGAAGGAGCAACTCCCTTTCTTTTTCCGGTTTCGCATTGCGGTATGGATCGTCAAACAATCCATACAGAAATTTCACACGCAGTACCCGTCGCACCGCTTCGTTCACAATTTCTTCGGACAGTGTTCCAGACCGTACAGCGTCAGCAAGTTTAGTGAGGTAAATTCTGCTCATCATATCAATATCCACACCGGCGGAAAGCCCGACAATGCCTGCTTCAGTGCTGTCTTTTGCTACGCGGTGATTGAGCAATTCCATAATTGCCGTGTAATCGCTGACCACCATTCCTTTGAATCCCCATTCTCCTCTTAGCACATCTGTCATTAACCAATGATTACCGGAACTGGGCACGCCGCCTATTTCATTAAAGGCGCTCATCACTGTCCATGCGCCTGCATCAATTGCGGCTTTGTAAGGGGGAAGGTATATTTCGCGCAGAGTCCGCTCGGACATATCTACCGTATTGTAATCCCGTCCTGCTTCTGCACCGCCGTACGCGGCAAAATGCTTGGCGCACGCCAACAATGAACCAAATTCCAACAGATTTTTTCCTTGAAATCCTCTCACACGCGCTGCCGCCATCACCGAACCGAGATAGGGATCTTCACCCGACCCTTCGGCAATTCTTCCCCACCGCGGATCGCGCGCAATATCAACCATCGGCGCATAATTCCAGTGGACACCCGATGCCGCTCCTTCAATTGCCGCAATACGTGCCGAGCGCTCAACCAACTCCGGATTCCACGAACTCGCTTCGGCAAGTGGAATCGGCGTGATGGTGCGAAAGCCGTGAATAATATCCGCGCTGAAGAGCACCGGAATTTTCATTCGCGTCTGTTCAACGGCGATGCGCTGAATTCTTCCTGTTTCTGCCGCTCCGGTGATACCGAGAAATGAACCAATTTTTCCCGCTTTCAGTAACGCGGTTTGTTCTTCGTTGAGTCGTTCGGTTTTTGTATCGTACCAGGTGCCGCCAATCTGATTCAACTGACCAAGTTTTTCGTCCAACGTCATCAACGCAATGATGGAATCAATCTTTGCTTCAACGACCGATGACAACAATTGCGACGGCGGTTGTGCAAAAACAAAATTGCACAGACCGAGAAGTATCAACAGTGAAGAAATAATGTTCTTTTTCATCTTTTCTTATTTGTGATGTTGGAGAAACCACTCATACAATTCAGGATTTGCATATGTTGCGTCCCACGAATTATGATTGGCATCGGGATACAACGTGAATTTCGTCTTTGTGTTACCTAAACGCTGCAGCGATTCAATCATCCGCTCACTTTCCATCGGAGGCACGACATCATCCATCGCGCCGTGAAACGCCCACACCGGCATCTCTTTCAGCCGCCCGGTATCTTCCAGCGAGCCGCCGCCGCACACGGGCGCAATAGCGGCAAATCGCTCAGGATGCGCCGCGGCGAGTTTCCATGTTCCATATCCGCCCATGCTTAATCCGGTGAGATACACACGCGTTGTATCAATTGCCAATTGTGCAATGACTTCATCCAACAATGCGTTCAATGTCTCCGGATCCCATCGTTCACCCTCCGGACATTGCGGCGACACAACAACAAAGGGGAAATCATCTCTGGTTTCTACAATATGGGGAATGCTGTGAACCTTCAATGCATTCACATCGTTACCACGCTCACCGGAACCGTGAAGAAACATCAGCAACGGATATCTTTTGCCCGGTTCTCCGTAATTTTTCGGAAGATACAACAAAAATTTCACGCCGACTTTTTTGACAATCTGCTTTTCAAACTGCTGGGGATGTTGACCGTGCCTGACACTCCATTCTTTCGATGAACTGCAGCCGATGAGCGCGACACCAATGAGATACAATGGGAAATATTTTTTCATCGATATACCCTGCTCGACCTTTTTTTCTTTTTTATCACTTTGTAGGAGAACGGATTCAGTGTTACTTTTTTTGCATCAACAGTAAATGTCTTCTTTGCATTATGGTAGTTGAGAAGAAACATATAGGAATATTTTTTTCCGTGCCGAATGACGAATTGAATATCCGGGTCTGAAACATTCGCTTCCTTTTTAATGTTATCAGCGGAAACGATTTTCTCCATCAATTGCAAATGCTCATCGGCAGTGTAGCCGAACGCATATCCGAGCATTGTGACAGTTCCCTTTTCAACGGATTTTTGTATTCCACACACTTCTCCGTTTTTTGTTGTTGAAACAACGTCGCTCCCTTCGGCAGAAAAAATCAGTTTTTGGTGAAAGAAGGTAAAAACGTCTTCAATGCCGAACGCATCAACTTTATTGTTACTGGATGAGGTAGAGTACTGAAGGTTCAATTCATCTTTAAGTATTGTACAGGGATTGAGATACTCATCATACACAGGAATTGCAGGGTACAGAATCATATGTCCGCCGTGTTTCACGTACGAAACAAGAAGTTTTTGTGTTTGAGCATCCATCCACTCTGTCGAGGTTACCCAGAGTTGTTTGTACTTCAGCAATGCGTTAACAGGCGTCGTTTGCAAATCGTTAATATCGTAATTCACGTTCAGCGTCTGCAAGCCGCGCAGCAATCCGTTAAACAACACTTCTTCACGGATAAAACGGGGATCGATTGTTAAGCCGATCTTTTCGACAAACAGCCTGCGTTCTTTCAGCATTTGTGAGGTTGTCAGTTCGGTATAAAAATACGGTTTGTACAATCCAACGCCGATATTTGCTTTCGTAGTACTCAACAGCAGTTCATCTTTTTCGCGGCGGATAAATGCTCCTACTTTTTTTGTCACCGCATACAACGGCGATTGTTCCGCTTTGGCATTGAGAGGAGTCTGATAATAAAATGTTTTTCCGTAATACCCTTTTCCGTTCGGGTTGATGCCTTGCGAGAACATATAGTAGTTGAAACTTTTCAATCCATGTGCAAGCGACGCAACATAGAAAATCTCCATATCGTTGGCATAGCATCGGACGTGATGTTCCCGTGTTCCTGCCTGAAACTCTGCCGCCCAAACAGTACCGTGCGGCTGCAGTGCTTCAAGAATTTTATTGCAGGCAAGATCGGAATGCGCATTTCTGAACGACACAAATTCCGGAATATGATCGAGACCGAACACAATTTCCGGATTCGTTCGCATAATCTCTTCATACGTGGTGATGAGCATCGGCAGTTCGGACGCGTTGCCGTAAATCCAACCCGGAATATTATGCGTTAGTTGCACAGTGATGCCAAAACTTTTGATCTTCTTACTCAACGTATCTAAATACAACGCGTAATAATGACGGTAGAAGAGATGAAAGTCGTAATACAAACAATACTCTGCCCGGTTTGTGATAATTCCCTTTGGCGTGCAGAGTGTTTCAAACGACGAATACGTTGTGCCGTATGTTGCATTTAATTTATCTATAGAAGAATATTTTTCTTTCAAAA
>JBFMDF010000128.1:0-5899 GCA_040753935.1 Bacteroidota bacterium
GGTCAGGCACGAATGCCTGACCTGCCATTTAATTTGTTGCTAGTGATTGCAATAAGGCTTGTACTCCTGCGCCAAGCTCAAAGTGGTATCCACATTCTTTCAGCGTCAATTCTAAAGCACCAATCATGGTAATCATATCCAATTCATCGTAGTAGCCGAGATGTGAAATACGGAAAATTTTATCTTTAAATTCATCCTGACCGCCGGCAATAGTGATACCGTATTTGCCTTTGAGGATTTTGTTGAACTTTTTCCACTCCACACCTTCGGGAACCCACACGGGAGTAACAGCATACGAAGGAAATTCTGAAAATAACTTCAATCCAGTTGCCTGAACGCCGGCGCGAATGGCATGCGCAAGTCGTTTATGTCGAGCCCACACATTCTCAATTCCCTCCTCAACTATTTTTTGCAGGGCGGCATCTACACCGATGACAAGTGAAACGGCAGGAGTCCACGGCGTGTCGTTGTCTTGGTATGACTTCAGCGCTTTCTTCAAATCAAAATAGAAACGAGGCATCTTCGACGTTTCCATGGCGGCAATGGCGCGTTGGCTGAGCGCCACGAACGCAAGACCGGGAGGAATCATCAGACCTTTTTGCGAGCCGGTGACGCAAACATCAATACCCCATTCATCAAATCTCAATTCATGCGCACCGACTGCGGTGATACCGTCGACACACACCAACGCAGAAGAATGTTCGCGAATGACTTTTGCCAACGCTTTCACATCGGTGGCTGCGCCGGTGGATGTTTCGCTGTGCACAAGGTACACTGCTTTTGCCGTCGGATGTGCTTTCAGTGCAGCAAGAATCTGTTCTTCTGTCGGCACTTTTCCCCATTCAACTTTTATCTCAACAACATTCATTCCAAATGCTTTCGGCATCTTCACCCAACGCTCCCCGAATTTTCCGCCGTTGCAGGAAATAATTGTATCGCCGGGCGAAAACAAACTGACAAACGTAGACTCAACTCCTCCGGTACCGGAAGAAGTAAGCGTCAACACCGGTTGTTCGGTTTGAAAGAGGTACTTCAAATTTTTATTGACACGGGTAAGAACTTCGTTGAATTCCGGGTTACGGTGATGGATGATCGGCTCCGCCATCTTCAACATCACCGTTTCGGGTATCGGAGTCGGTCCGGGTGTAAATAATCGCTTCTTCATGACGAATATTCCTTATGCAAAAGAGTGGTAAAAACAGGGGGACTATGGGCACGTACAGTTTAGGACTACTTTGCCAATTAAGCAACTGCCGACGTGACGATTTTTGAAGAATGTTTTTCTTTTTCCTCAATATGCCGTTCGATGATCTTCAGCAGTTCAATGCGTCCTTCACCGGTCACGGCTGAAAACGGCTGAATGCCTGAGAGGTACTTGTACTTGCTCAGTTCAGCACCAATAGTGTTTTGTTGGATGATAAGTTTATTTTTGGGAAGTTTGTCCGCTTTGGTCAACACAAGCAGGAAGGGAACTTTGTAAAAATCCAACCATCCCATCATTGTGTTGTCGAGTTCGGTTGGTCCTAACCGTGCATCGACGATTTGAATTGCAAGTGCAATTTGTTTTCGGGTGTGAAAAAATTCTTCAATCAATTGCGTCCAGCCGGCTTTAACGTGTTCGGCAACTTTAGCGTACCCGTATCCCGGCAAATCAACAAAGTACAACTCCTTATTGATCAGGTAATAGTTCAACTCGCGGGTTTTGCCCGGCGTGGCACTGACGCGCGCAATATTCTTCCTGTTGCAAAGTTTGTTTAACAGTGACGACTTGCCGACGTTGGAACGGCCGATAAAAATGATTTCAGGAAGATTTGTTTTGGGAAGCTGCTTGAGATTTGCGACGCCAACGACGAAATCAACAGTTGAAATTTTCATACGCTACACAACCAATTGAATAGTTTAACCTTCACTCACAGCAGAGAAGCAGAGACGCCCTTCTCTACCGGATGTTATTGTTGTTCTTCTGTTGCTTTTCCGGCAGTTGCTTCTGCCGGGGTTTCCGTTTTTGTCTTTTTCTTCTGATGCACACGTGCACGGCGATCCTGTTTCTTCTTCACCGGTGTGGCCGCTTCTTCTGCCTGATATCCGAAGTCAACGAGTTCGAGCAATGCCATTTGTGCACCGTCGCCAAGTCGTTGACCCAGTTTCACCACGCGTGTATATCCGCCGGGACGTTGAGCAACTTTCGGAGCAATTTCGTTGAACAATTGTTTCACAACATTTTTATCGTGAATGAACCGTGCGATTTCGCGACGCGCATGAACATTTTTTGCGGCACCGTTACTTTCAAGTGCTACCGCACGCTTTGCACGCGTAATCAACTTCTCGACGACCATGCGGGTTTCTTTTGCTTTCGCCAATGTCGTCGTAATACGCTTGTGGCGCAGTAACGACATGGAAAGTGAACTCAACAACGCTGTACGGTGACTCGCTGTTCGTTTTAATTTTCTTCCTTTACGTGCATGTATCATTGGGCTAATCCTTTAATCACTGTCTTTCAGATATTTGTCAACGTCCATACCGAACGTGAGGTTGTTTGCTTCAACAATTGCCGTCAATTCGGCAAGAGACTTTCTGCCGAAGTTTCTGAACTTCAACAGTTCCGCCTCATCACGTCGGACAAGATCGCCAAGTGTTTTGATGTCGGCTGCACGCAGGCAATTGTGTGAACGAACAGAAAGTTCCAATTCATCCACCGGTGTCATCAAAATCTTGCGAATGCGGGAAATTTCCTCGTCGCGTTCGGTTTCTTCTTTTTCCGTTTCCTGCGATGCATCAAAATTGATGAAGAGTTGAATATGATCGCGCAATACTCTGCCGGCATAGGCAACCGCCTCTTTGGGAAGGATTGAACCATCCGTTTCTACTTCCAGTGTCAATCGTTCGTAGTCGGTTTGTTGACCCACACGGGTTGATTCAACGTTGTAGCGAACATTCACAATCGGTGTAAAAATCGAATCGATAGTAATCATTCCTACCGGCTGATCGGGCATTTTGTTTTCTTCCGCAGTAACATATCCTTTGCCGCGTCCGATACGAAGTTCAATTTCGAAGTCAGCATCCTTGTTCAAGGTTGCAATTTGAATTTCGGGGTTCAGGATTTCTACCTCCGGGCTTGCCTTTTGGATATCTTCACCGGTGAACTTTCCCGGACCTTTCAAGTGGACGATGACCTTGCCGACTTTTTTGTTCGTCGCTTTTAACCGAACTTGTTTCAGGTTTAGAATCATATCGGAGACATCTTCCACAATACCGGGAAGTGTTGTGAATTCATGAACGATCCCTTCGATTCTCAACGCCGTAATGGCAAAGCCGGGAAGCGATGAGAGAAGCACGCGGCGAAGCGCGTTACCGATGGTAACGCCGTATCCCTTTTCTAAAGGTTGGACAATAAATTTACCGTAGGTGGCGGTGGCTGTTGCTTCGTCTAACAGTACGCTTTCCGGCATTTGAAATTGTGTAGTGCTCATAGTTGGTTCTCACCAAGTAAAAAAATTCAATGAATTATTTCGAATACAACTCTACAACAAGTTGTTCGTTTGCCAGTAGCGGAATTTCTTCCCGTTCCGGCACCCGAATGAAGGTACCGGACATTGACGCTTTGTCAAGACTGACCCATGGATACATCGACGCATCTTTGACCCGTTTCATAGCGTTGTGAATGATATCGAGCTGTTTACTTTTTTCACGCACGCTCACCACATCGCCCGATTTAATTTGGAATGACGGGATGTTCACTTTTTGGTTGTTGACTTTAAAATGTCCGTGCGTTACCAGTTGCCGTGCCGCGCGTCGTGTGGGAGCAAACCCCATCCGGTAGACAACGTTATCGAGCCGTTGTTCGAGGAGTTTCACAAGGTTGTCACCGGTTTTCCCCTTCATACCGGTCGCTTTCTCGAAGTAATTTCTGAACTGACGTTCGAGAACACCGTAGATGTATTTCATCTTTTGTTTCTCTTTTAACTGCAATCCGTACTCAGAAACTTTTGTCCGCTTTCCTTTTCCATGCTGACCAGGACCATACGGTTTGCGCTCCATAAATTTGTTTGCTTTGTTGCTGAGCGCAACTCCCAACTTACGGGATTGCTTTACCACTGAACCTATATTACGTGCCATTCGTTGTGATATTCCTTTTGTTGAACAATGATTAAACAAACATCTTCCACATGAACCCAGAGAATTGACCACTGCAGGTCAACATGCGGAAGGTGTCTTCTTACACTCTTCTCCGTTTTGGCGGACGACACCCGTTGTGCGGTATCGGCGTAACATCGCGAATAACGGTGACTTCCAGTCCTGCTGTTTGCAGCGAACGAATCGCCGCCTCACGACCGGAACCGGGACCTTTCACAAATACTTCCACTTTGCGAAGACCGAGATCGTACGCTTCTTTTGCCGCAGCTTCCGCCGATACCTGAGCGGCAAACGGCGTATTCTTCCGTGAGCCCTTGAATCCGTTTTTTCCCGCCGACGACCACGAAATGGTGTTACCGTACGTATCGGTAATCGTTACGATGACGTTGTTAAAGGTTGCTTTGATGTACGCTTTACCGTTGACATCGACATGAATTTTTTTCTTCTTCTTCGCCGCTGTAGTTGGGGCTGCTTGTTGTTTAGCCACAGTTCATCCTTTCAAACTGATTATTTCTTAGCGACTGCTTTCTTCTTGCCAGCCACTGTCTTTCGTTTTCCTTTTCTTGTACGGGCATTGGTCCGTGTACGCTGACCGCGAACGGGCAATCCTTTCCGATGACGTAAACCTCTGTAGGAGCCGATATCCATCAACCGCTTGATACTCATCTGCACCTCGGCACGAAGCGCACCTTCGGTTTTATAATCGCTTTGAATGATGGTACGGATTTTATTGATTTCTTCGTCGTTCAAGGCACCGATTTTTTTGTTTTCATCGATTCCTGCTTTGGCAAGAATTTCTTCAGCAGTACGGCGACCAATACCGTAAATGTACGTCAGACCGACGACTGAACGCTTGTTTTTTGGTAAATCTACTCCGGCAATACGAGCCACTGATTATTCTCCTACGCTATTAACCTTGACGTTGTTTATGTTTAGGATTTTTTTTGCAAATGACCATCACTTTGCCTTTACGGCGGATGATTTTGCAGTTTTCACAAATTTTTTTTACAGATGCACGAACTTTCATGATCTTCCTACCTGCTTGTATTGTTTGTTGTCGGTTCTGATAACCTGCCGACACCTGAACCGATATTATTTATAACGGTACGTTATTCTTCCTTTGGTTAAATCGTACGGCGAAAGTTCCACCGTTACTTTATCTCCGACAAGAATTTTAATGTAGTGCATTCTCATTTTGCCGGAAATGTGTGCAAGGATTTCATGTCCGTTGTCGAGTTTTACACGGAACGACGCATTCGGTAATGTCTCCGTAATCACACCGTCAACTTTAATGGCATCTTGCTTGGACATGTCAATGATAGACCGTTAATATTTCAGCTTTTTGTTTCCGTACTACTACCGTATATTCATAATGTGCTGACGGCATCCCGTCTTCTGTCACCACTGTCCACCGATCTGCGGCAGTGCGCACTCTATATGATCCCATATTCACCATCGGTTCAATTGCCAACGTCATCCCTTCTCTCAATATCACACCTTTGTTTGGTTTGCCATAGTTGGGAACTTGCGGGTCTTCGTGCAGTTCTCTACCCACCGCATGCCCAACTAAATCTCGCACTATCGAATACCCTGCAGCTTCTACATGAGATTGCACCGCATAGGCAATATCGCCGATTTTTTTCCCTTCTACTGCCTGCTCTACAGCTTTATCCAGAGCTTCTTTTGTCACTCGCATCAGGCGCTTTTTTTCGCTGGATACTTCGCCCACCGGAAAGGTGTACGCGCCGTCGCCAAAAAATCCATT
>JBFMDF010000129.1:0-5887 GCA_040753935.1 Bacteroidota bacterium
TGTCACACCTCGACTACGCTCGGTGTGACACTGTTTGTAATTAGGTGTTATCACACCTCGACTTCGCTCGGTGTGACATTGTAGGTAATCATCGTGACTCGACTGCGCTCGGTGTGACGCTGTGGGTAATCAGGTGTTGTCACACCTCGACTGCGCTCGGTGTGACATTGGTTCGACTTCGCTCGGTGTGACTTTTGCTTTTTTACAGTCACCCGGCATGCTTCGGGTTTTTCATTTTTCATCTTTGAACTTTCGCAAATTGCTCGTATATTTCTGCGTCAATTTTTCAATTTCACTATTTTCTTTTTGATTGACGCATGACATTTGAACAGGTTGTATTTTACGGTCTTGCCGCAGTGACAGTTTTCTCTGCTATCATGATGCTTCTCCAGCGAAATCCGGTCAACAGCGCACTCTTTCTCATTCTCAATTTTTTCTGCCTTGGCGGTTTGTATCTCACACTCAACGCACAGTTTATTGCCATCGTCCACGTTCTGGTGTACGCAGGTGCAATTATGGTGTTGATTCTGTTTGTGATTATGTTGTTGAATTTGGGAGATGATAAGCGCCTGCGCGAACATTTGGGATTGAGAATGTATTTCGGCATTGCGTTTTCCGTTGCGTTGCTGGTTGAGTTGCTCTACATTCTCGGATTTTCCAGCGCCAACAATTACACTCAGCAGTCTCCGGCGGCGGTGGAAATCGGGACGGTTGAATACATCGGCAAGATTCTCTTTACGAAATTTTTATTTCCGTTTGAAATTACTTCGTTCTTGTTGCTGGTGGCTATTGTCGGCGCAGTGATTTTGGCGAAGAAGAAATTAGTCCAATAAAAAATATCACGTAGGTCGAACCTGCCCGACCGGCGGGGCATTCTTGGTTGATCAAGGACGAGCAAGAATGCATGTCCTACAGAACACGAATATGATACCATTAAACCATTACTTACTTCTTTCGGCGTTTTTATTCACCTGCGGCGTGCTCGGTGTTGTTGTTCGCCGGAACGCCATTGTTGTTTTCATGAGTATTGAGTTGATGCTCAATGCGGTCAATCTTTCGCTCATTGCGTTTTCGTCGTTTCTCGGCGATGCAACCGGACAGATGCTTGTCTTTTTTGTAATGGTGGTAGCGGCAGCAGAAGCGGCGGTAGGACTGGCAATCATCATCTCGCTGTTCAGAAACAAGCAGACGGTGAATGTTGATGAGTTGAATATACTGAAATGGTAAGCGCGGGCTTCAGTCAGCGTTCATGGATGTTGCCACCTGTTCCGCTTTTTGCATGCTGTTCGTGTCGAATGACAAAAGGGGACAAAGATTACGGTTACAACGTCAACAGGAAATCTCATAATCTGAAATCTAAATTCTAACAATCTCACATGTATTCACTTGCACCTCTCATTGTTCTTTTTCCTCTCGTTGGTTTTTTGATCAACGGTTTCTTCGGCAGGAAAATAAAGAATGAAACAGTAGTCGGCGGAATTGGCACCGCCGCAGTTGCACTCTCGTTTATTGTCGCGGTCGGCATTTTTGTTGAAATGATCTCTCTGCCGGTAGAACATCGCTCGCAGATTGTCAGTCTCTTTCAATGGATTGCCGCCGGTTCGCTTTCGGTTGATGCGGCACTGCAAATTGATCAACTCTCTATTTTTATGACGCTCATTGTTACCGGCGTGGGCGGGCTGATTCATTTCTACTCCATCGGCTACATGCATGGCGACACCGGTTTTTGGAGATTCTTCACGTACCTCAATCTCTTTATTTTTGCCATGCTCGTTCTTGTTCTGGCAGATAATTATCTCTTTATGTTCCTCGGGTGGGAAGGGGTCGGTTTGTGTTCGTACTTGCTCATTGGATTTTGGTACGATAGGAATTTTGAAAAAGGAACAACCGCCGACGCGGCAAAGAAAGCATTCATCGTCAATCGCATCGGCGATTTCGGTTTTCTGCTCGGAATGTTTTTAATGTTCTCCACCTTCGGTTCGTTGAAGTACGAAACGGTGTTTGCGCAAGCCGGACTGTTTGAACGGGGGAATGAAGTGATTATGTGGATTACCCTGTTGATGTTCGTCGGCGCAACGGGAAAGTCAGCGCAGATTCCGTTGTATGTGTGGTTACCCGATGCAATGGCGGGTCCGACGCCGGTGTCGGCGCTGATTCACGCGGCAACAATGGTGACGGCCGGCGTGTATATGGTTGCGAGAAGTTCCATCTTGTATGCACTTGCTCCCGCAACAATGGAAATTGTTGCCATCGTTGGTTTGCTCACTGCATTCTTTGCCGGAACAATCGGTATTGTGCAGAATGATATTAAAAAAGTTTTAGCGTACTCGACGGTCAGTCAGTTGGGCTACATGTTTTTGGGATGTGGTGTCGGCGCATTCAGTGCAGGACTGTTTCACGTGATGACGCATGCATTTTTCAAAGCGTTGCTCTTTTTGGGTTCCGGTGCGGTCATTCACGCGATGCACGAAGAGCAAGACATTCAAAAAATGGGGGGATTGAAAAAATACATGCCGGCGACGTACAAAACATTTTTCATCGGAGCGTTGGCGATTGCCGGCTTTCCATTCCTTTCCGGCTTCTTCTCTAAAGATGAAATTTTGTGGAAAACATTTGCCGATGGTTCACCATGGATGTGGTTGATTGGCGCACTTGCCGCCGGCGTGACCGCTTTTTATATGTTCAGACTTGTTTCTCTCACGTTCGAAGGCAATGAACGTTTTGACCATCACCATGTTCATCCGCACGAAGCGCCGAAAACAATGTTGTATCCGTTGATCATTCTTGCGGTTCTTTCTGTGGTTGGCGGATTTGTCGGCGTGCCGCACGTGCTTGGCGGCGCTCTCGGCGTTCACAATTACGTTGAAGAATTTCTCGAACCGGTCTTTGCTCCGGCGAATGCAAAGTTACATCTACCATACCACGACAGCGCCGGGCTTGAACTTGGGTTGATGGCAGTTTCCGTTGCCGTTGGTCTTGCAGGAATTTGGTTTGGACGATACGTGTATATTCAGCGGAAAGACATTGCAGAAAGCGCCGCGAAGAAATTTTCCGGACTCTACAAACTGCTGTGGAATAAGTACTACGTTGATGAAGTGTACGACGCCGTCGTCGTCAATCCGATCAAACAGACTTCGGATAAGTTTCTCTGGAAAATTTTTGATGTGCAGATTATTGATAACGCGCTGAATTTTTCTGCGAAGTTTATTGAAACAACGGCGAATATCTTTCGCAAAGTGCAAACCGGCGTTGTGCAAAGTTACGCAGTAATTTTTGTGGCGGGAATTTTGTTTGTGCTGGGGTATTTGATGATCCAGTAATTCAGTCTAACTTCTGATAATTGAAATGCAAAACATTCTTACCTACATACTTTTTTCTCCACTCATTGGAATACTTCTACTCTTCTTCGTGAACAAAGAGAAGAAGAGTTTGATAAAATATATCGGCATTGCAACATCGCTTGTGACGTTTGCTTTGTCGCTCGTCGTCTATGTTGGCTTTGACTCTGCAAACACACACATGCAATTTGTCGAGCAGTATCCGTGGATAGCGGGACTCGATATTTCATACTACATCGGTGTTGACGGATTGTCACTGCTGCTCATCGTTCTTACAACGTTCCTCACGCCAATTTCTCTCGTCGCTTCGTGGGAATCAATTACTGACCGACTGAAAGAGTACGTTGCGTTTATGCTGTTGTTGGAAGTGGGGATGATAGGGGTGTTTGTGGCGATTGATTTGTTCTTGTTCTACGTCTTTTGGGAAGCAATGCTCATTCCGATGTACTTCATCATCGGTATTTGGGGAGGGAAAGAGAGAATTTACGCCGCGGTAAAGTTCTTCATCTACACGATGGCAGGCTCGCTGTTGATGTTGATTGCCATTTTGTGGCTTGGCTACTATGCATCAACGCTTCCGGACGGATACTTTACAACCAATCTTCAAAAATTATATCAGATTGCGCCTTCAATTCCGATGAACATTCAACTCTGGATGTTTGCGGCGTTTGCGCTTTCGTTTGCCATTAAAGTTCCACTGTTTCCGCTTCACACATGGCTGCCTGATGCACACGTGCAAGCCCCGACGGCAGGGTCTGTAATTCTTGCCGGTGTACTGTTGAAAATGGGAACGTACGGATTGCTTCGTTTCTGTTTGCCGCTCTTCCCGCAAGCGTCGTTTGCATTCACGCCGCTCATGGCAATTCTGTCTGTCATTGGAATTGTGTACGGCGCTCTCGTTGCAATGGTGCAGACTGATGTGAAAAAGCTTGTCGCGTACTCATCCGTGAGTCACTTAGGATTTGTGGTACTCGGAATTTTTTCCATGACAGAAGAAGGAATTCAGGGAGCGATCATTCAAATGATCAATCACGGACTGTCAACCGGCGCACTCTTCCTGCTTGTTGGTATGATTTACGACCGCCGACACACACGTGAGATTGCACAATTCGGCGGGTTGGCAAAGGTAATGCCGGTGTTCACGACGATATTTATGATTGTGACATTCTCTTCCATCGGTTTGCCGGGCTTAAATGGATTTGTTGGCGAGTTTTTGATTTTAATTGGATCATTCAACTCAGCATTTTTAGGAACGCACACATACACTGTTCTTGCGGCAACTGGTGTTATTTTCTCTGCCGTTTATATGTTGTGGATGTGTCAGCGGGTGTTTTTCGGGAAAATAACGCACGACGAAAACAAAACGTTGGTGGATTTGAACAAGCGGGAAATTGGGTTGCTGATTCCGGTTATTCTCTTTATCGTGTGGATTGGAGTTTATCCTTCAACCTTTTTGAAATCATCTGCCGCCTCAACAAAACAAGTAGTCACACAAATGGTGAATGCGAAAACAGGCAATGTGCAGAGTGGAATTACCTCAACAATAAAATAGCAGGCTGGTCAACGGCTTGTAGAGCGTTAACCCTGCTTTACCAGAATTGACAAGTTTATTTTATGGACATCATGGAATTTTTCTCACCTTCTGATTTAGTCGGTTCATCACCGATTCTGGCGCTTGGTACGTTTTCACTCCTTGCGCTTGTTGTCAATGCTTTCTACAAAAATTCTCAAAAGGCAGTCTTTCTTATTAGTATTGCCGGCGTCATTGTTTCAATCGGATTTGCCGTCTATCTCTTTCCGCTCAACCAAACAGCATTTTCCGATATGCTGTTGGTGGGCGGTTACGCAAGTTTCTATAGCATCCTGTTCTTAGGCATCACACTTTTTACGCTTTTTCTTTCGGCGCCGTATTTGGAAAAAGGACAATTTCATTACGGCGAATATTACATCATTGTCATTCTTTCAACACTGGGAATGATGCTGATGGGTTCGGCGGGCGATCTTATCACAATCTTCATTGGTCTTGAAGTGATGTCTGTTGCCTTCTACGTGTTGGCAGGATATTTTCGGACTACAGTATCGTCGAATGAATCTGCCTTGAAGTATTTTCTGTTGGGTGCGTTTGCAACAGGCTTTTTGTTGTACGGCATAGCGCTCATTTACGGTACCACCGGAACAACGAATCTCATTCGCATTGCCGCACTCTATCCTCAAACATTTGCCGACCCGCTTCATCTGCTGGGATGGGGATTGTTGTTGATCGGTTTTGCGTTCAAAGTTGCTGCAGTTCCTTTCCATATGTGGGTGCCCGATGTGTATGAGGGAGCGCCGACGTCGGTGACCGCATTCATGTCAACCGGCGGAAAAGCCGCGGCGTTTGCGGCGTTTATCCTTGCATTTTCTATTCCAATGTCGATGCATGATCAAAAATTAGTTGCCGTCATTTCATTGCTGTCTGCCGCATCGATGCTGCTGGGGAACTGGTTTGGTCTATCACAAACAAATTTGAAACGCAAGTTAGCGTACTCGAGCATCTCTCAAGCAGGATA
>JBFMDF010000130.1:0-5883 GCA_040753935.1 Bacteroidota bacterium
TTATCACCAAATCATTTTATTATAACCAAGCCAGACTCTCGAAGGAGTAATTTTCATGAAACAACGACAACCGTCATTCATCTCTACTCAATTTATTCTTGGCGTCATCATCATTCTCATCGGCATTATTTTCATGCTGGATAATTTTAATATCATCTATGCCGGCGACTTTATCCGTTATTGGCCCGTGTTACTGATCGTCTGGGGAGTTTCCAAATTAACCAATACGTGCAGTACTCAGGGGAAAACATTTGCCTGGATACTTATTACTGTAGGTTCGCTTATGGTGCTCGATCGAATGGAGATTATTTCGTTTCACCTGCACGATTGGTGGCCCCTGGTTCTCATTATTATCGGCGTTAGTTTCTTGCGGGGTTCGATGATGCGTTCTCAGGGAAAATCTTCCGAAGATCGGGCGCACCTAACACAGGAGCCGTCAACAAATCAATTCATTAAGTACATGGCGTTACTGAGCGGTGTGCGTGGAAAAGTAACAACAAAGGAATTTCGCGGAGGCGAAATTACCGCCATTATGGGAGGATGCGAAATTGATCTTCGGGAGGCAGAAATACAAGGTGATGAAGCGGTGCTTGATGTTATCGCCGTTTGGGGAGGCATTGAAATCAGCGTACCGATGGGTTGGACGGTGGTAGTAAAAGCAACACCGATTATGGGTGGTGTTGACGATAAAACGTATCCGTCGAAAGATGGATCGAATAAACGACTCATCATTACCGGCAGTATTGTGATGGGCGGCGTGGAAATTAAGAACTAGAGACTCTGAAAAAAACAGTCTTCAATGATACATAGTCACACCGGCTCGAAAAATTTTTTTATACCTGATGATTTGGACTTCTACTTTGCAGTGAACAACAATAAGCAAATCATCAGATCATAAAATCATAAAATGAAATAATTGTGCATCCCATCCTTTCCGACAGAAAACGTCTCATCGTGTATCTTCTTGCCTGGGGAATACTTGGGATTCTTTCCAGTGTCGTTCTTACCGCTGTTACCGATGTGGAAATGCTCTACACCACATCGTTTGTCTTTCCGTTGATGATGATTTATTCGCAGATGAATCTTTCTGCGTGGTACATCAGCAAAGCATTTCCACTGGAAAAAAATTCTCTCTGGCGCGTATTGATGGTTGTTGTCGTATCGGTCGCCATCATTAGTTTACTCTGGACGTTGATTGCGTGGGTATGGCTGGAGACTGTGGAGTTACTGTACTCCATTTCGCTTTTTCAGTATCCTCTCTATCAGGTACTGCTTGTAATTCTGGCAGTTGGAGACCAAATTTTTACTATTTCAATGGCGTTGTCGTATCTCTTCATCGCGTTCGAAAATTCGCGAGACGCCGAACGTCGCGCCTTTGAATTGCGTTTATTGGCACAAACCGCCGAACTAAAAGCGCTTCGAATGCAAATTGATCCGCACTTCCTGTTCAACAGTCTGAATTCCATCAGTGCGCTGACGGCGCTTAATGCTGAAGCGGCGCGATCAATGACGATGACACTGGCCGATTTCTTCAGAAAGAGTTTGATGTTCGGTGCAAAGGAAACAATTACCCTGAAAGAAGAACTTTCTCTTCTTACCCATTATCTTGATATTGAAAAAATCCGGTTTGGCAAACGGCTTTCGGTAGAACAAAACATCAGTGAGGCGGCGCTGAACTGTCTCATTCCTCCACTGTTATTGCAGCCATTGCTGGAAAACGCAATCAAACATGGCATTTCCAATACGCTTGACGGTGGCACGATTTTCCTGTCAGCGCTACGAAAAAGTGATCGACTGTTTTTAGCAATAGAAAATCCGGTTGATCCCGATGCACCGAAGAAAAAAGGAGCAGGAGTGGGATTGGATATTGTCAAAAAACGTTTGCAAATGGCCTACGGCAATGACGGCGATTTGAAAACGTTCAACAACGAAAAATATTTTCAGGTAATTCTTTTTCTCCCTGTAAAAGAAAAGTCATGAAAACAAAAAAGATCCGAACGATCATTGTTGACGATGAAGAACTTGCCCGCGTGCTTGTACGGGAATATCTGGCAACTCATCCGGACATTGAAATTGTTGCGGAGTGCGCCAACGGATTTGAAGCGGTGAAAGCGGCAACAGAGCTTTCTCCCGATTTGATGTTTCTCGATATTCAAATGCCGAAACTCAGCGGATTTGAAGTGCTGGAACTCATCGAACATCCGCCAACCGTTATTTTTGTGACGGCGTTCGATCAGTACGCATTGAAAGCGTTTGAAGTGCACGCTGTTGATTACCTATTAAAACCGTACAGCAAAGAGCGTTTTGACGAGGCGTTGGCGTACGTTGTAGAACATCTCGATAAACGCCTGCCGGAAAAAACGAAAGACATTATTGCTTCTGCAAAACCAGAGAACCAACTGCTCGAGCGAGTATTAATCAAAGAGGGAAGCAAAGTGCTGGTTATCCCTGTAGAAAAAATTGACTACATCGAGGCGCAAGATGATTACGTCAGTTTTCGGGTCGAAGGAAAATCACATCTAAAAATGCAACGGCTTTCTGAATTGGGAGCGTCACTCGACAGCAGACAATTTGTCCGCATCCACCGTTCGTACATCTTAAATATCGAACGGCTTGCAAAGATTGAACTGTATGCAAAAGATTCCCGTACGGCAATCCTCAAAGACGGGACACGATTACCCGTTAGCCGTACCGGATATAGTAAATTGCAGGAACTGCTGTAAATAAACGTAGGGGAACTTCCGTAATTGTTTATTTATTTTTTTATTGCTGTTGTGTATGTTTCTATGGTATGAACTTTAGTATGAACTTCCGCCTTTCATTTCCACACGTATTTTCCTCATTGCCGGATTTTGTGATGGGGCTGGCATTTCTTGTCACCTGGATTGATCCATTTTCTCTCGGCAACAACATGCCACAATATCTTCTGCTGGTGATGCTGATGGAATTTATCATCATTCATTCAGCGGGATTTATGGGTGTTGTGATTTACGGAAGTGGCGAACGGAAGAAACGGATTTTGCTCGTCATCGGATTAGGCCTCTTTTATTCGTTGTTTGTTGCCGGGTTTGCACTGTCGTTCGGCGAGTGGTGGCCTCTGTGGGCATTTTGGCTATTAATTGTTAATCGGCTGATGTCGGGTATGTTTGAGGGAGACAATAACGAGGAAAAGAAAAAAGTGGTGATGGGAATGTGGGTGATTAATGTCGTTTGTTATCTTGTCGGTGTCTTTGCCACAACGCTGTTACCGGTGCCGGAACTTGGAATAACTCCGCATGTGATCAGTGCAATGAATCTTTCCGGCGAAGGTGTGTGGATTGAAGAACCGTATCGCGTGTTGGCGTTCGGGTGGCTCTATTTTACTGTTGTTGGTCTGTTTGAGTTTATGATGCCGAAGTGGATGAAGAAAATCCAGCCTCCGGCTCTCACCGTTACTTCGTTCCAGTAAAAAAAGGTGTTTTTATGAAATTTCGTTACTACACATGCGACGTCTTTACCGATCGTTCTTTTGGCGGCAATCAACTTGCCGTATTTCCTGATGCCACAAAGATTCCTGAGAACGTACTACAATCAATCGCAAAAGAATTCAACTTTTCCGAGACGACGTTTGTCTATCCGCCCAGTAATCCGAAACACACTAAGCGCGTCCGCATTTTTACTCCCGCCAATGAATTACCGTTTGCTGGTCATCCGACAATTGGAACAGCAATTACACTGGCAACTATTGGCGCTGTAGCAACCAATGGAATTGAAACAAAAATAATTTTAGAAGAAGGTGTTGGCGATGTTCCTGTAACGATTCGATTGGAAAAGGGCAAACCACCTTTTGCTCAACTGAGTGCGGCACGTCTTCCAGAGTTCAATCATACCGTTCCTTCAACCAAGATGCTTGCAAAGATGCTGACAGTGTCGCAAAGAGATTTGGATGATGACAGATTTCCGATTCAATTCGTATCGGTTGGGTTTCCATTCCTGTATGTTGCGGTAAAGAATCGGGAAGCGTTGAAGAAAATTAGGGTAAACGTACAGATAATGGAAGAATTAAAAGTGAATGAGGTTTTTGTTTTTACCGATGATACCGAACAATCAGGAATTCACTTTCGCGCGCGGATGTTTGCTCCACTGCTCGGCATTTCCGAAGATCCTGCTACTGGAAGTGCGGCGGCGTCATTTGCAGGATATCTTGCCGCAATACATCCGACTCAGACTGGAACATTGAAGTGGAGTATTGAACAGGGAGTTGAAATGGGTCGCCCAAGTATATTGTTTAGTGAAGCAGAGAAAAAAAATGGAACAGTAACTTCACTTCGTGTAGGAGGAAATGCCGTGATGGTTTGCGAAGGAGAGATAGAACTCTGACATTGGTTTAAGCGTGAAACTTCGTCTGAAAAATTTTCGTAGAATGTTCACATATCGCATGTTGCATAGGTGATTCTCTATGAAAACTACTGGATTACTTCTTTTCACAGTTTTGTGTTTATTCGCCGATGAATCTAATAAACCCATTGGCTCGATTTCAGGAACACTAGTTGACGGTACCACGCAAGAACCACTGGTGGGTGCTAATGTTGTTGTGGTAGAATTACCTTCCCACGGCGCGGTTAGCGGCAGCGACGGCAGTTTTACTATCAAAGGATTGCCTGTCGGCGAGTACAGCATTCGTGCTTCATTACTGGGATATCAACAAGCCATACTTACCAACGTTGTTGTTTCCACAGGGCGAAGTACAAAAATAAAAATCCGTATGTACGAAGAAGCAGTACGAGTTGGAGAGGTAGTGGTTCGGGCAGATTATTTTAGTAGTGAAGGAACGATTGGTGCTGTTTCTTCTATGGGATTAAACGGTGCCGAGGTGAAACGTTCTCCCGGCTCAGTTCAGGATATGCAACGCATTGTACAAAATCTACCTGGTGTTGCCAACAGCAATGATCAAACAAATGAACTCATTGTACGAGGCGGCGCGCCGGATGAAAATCTTACGGTTATGGATTACATCGAAATTCCAACAACCAATCATTATCCTAACCAATTTAATTCCGGTGGCCCCATCAACATGGTCAATGTAGATATGATTGAGGATTTGAGGTTTTCCACCGGTGGCTTTCAGGCAAATTACGGCGATAAACTTTCTTCCGTGATGGATATTTCACTGCGCGAAGGAGATAAAGAGCGAACAATAGCAGGGGAAGCAGGATTCAATATGGCGGGCATTGGAACATTGTTGGAAGGAGGATGGGCAAATGGAAACGGAACTTGGATGCTTTCAGCACGCCAAAGTCTGTTGGAATTTGCCGATAAAATAGTCGGACTTTCTGCTATTGGTCTTACCGCTATTCCGAAGTATTATGATGTCCAAGTGAAAACTACCTACGAAATTTCACCCACTCAAAAACTTATCGTCAACGGTATTTACGGCAACGATAAAATTTTGTTTAAAGGAAAACCGGAAGAAACGAACGAGCAAAAGAAGAATATCACTGATTCCTCCGGCGTAGAAACAGTTGATGATAAACAGCATCAGTATGCGGCTGGAATCAGTCTTAAATCTTTGTGGGGGAAAGATGGCTACTCGGTGCTATCGGTATACCTGCTTAACAATAGCTATAATGTAACCGTAAGTGAAGAATTTACTCGCAGAGTGTACGACGGACAGGGAAAAGTGCTTGCCTATCAGCCCCTCAGCGTGTATCCTGTGTACAAAAATAATTCTGAAGAACAACTCTTGTTTCTGAAGTACGATGCAGTATGGCAGTTGAACAACAGGCACGAAATCAATGTCGGTGGTCGTGTGGGTACCAATATGAAATTTAAAAATGAAATTTTTTTCAACACCGATACCATCCGTTTTGATTTTGATCGGAATGGAACATGGGACGACACTTC
>JBFMDF010000131.1:0-5873 GCA_040753935.1 Bacteroidota bacterium
AACGACATTATGGCGAATGTTGTGCGCGAAGCACAAACCAGTGATGAAAATATCATCACTATTTTTCGACGGAATTTTGAACAACGGCAGATTCGCTTAAGCCGGTACTTCGGCAGTTTACGTGAAGACAATGAGCAAATTGTGAAACGACTGCAGGACGAAGCCGACAAAGCAGTTGATCGGGCAATGGAAATTGTCCGTAACCGAGTTGACCAATATGGCGTTTCCGAACCGGCGATTCAAAAACAAGGCGGACGAAGAATCATCGTTGAACTTCCCGGCGTATCAAAAGAAGATGAGGTTCGTCAGTTGCTGCAAGGAACAGCTCTCCTTGAATTTAAATTGATGAAAGACCCTGAGATCATCTACAAAACGATGGAAGCAATCGACAAGTACCTTGCCGGCAAAGGAATTTCCGACACTGCGACGGCATTGGCAGACACAACGAAAAAAAGTACCGCCAAGAGTTCGCTTTCCGCACTCACCGGAACGGATACAAGTTCTCAAACACTTCCCGGTGGAAATCAAACACCTGAACAAATTGCAAAAGAACACCCCTTTTTATTTCTCGCCCGTCCGAACCAGCAGGGAAATGGCGAAGCGTATGTTTCTGAAAACGATAGAGATAAGGTTGAACGCATCCTTGCACGAAAAGATGTGCAGAATTTAATTCCTGCCGATATGGGATTTTACTTTTCATCCAAACATGCGTTCATTAGCGACGGTGTGAAGTACTACACACTGTATGGACTTCGTAAAACTGCTGAGTTAACCGGTACCGTTCTTGTTGATGCCCGAGCAACGATTGATCCAAATTTCAATCAACCAATAGTGACGATGGAAATGGATAATCAAGGTTCCATCGAATGGGCACGCATCACGGGGGCAAATGTGAATAAACGTATGGCAATTGTGTTGGATAATGCTGTGTTCTCTGCTCCTGTTATTCGTGGAAAAATTACCGGCGGACGCTCTCAAATAGAAGGATTGGAAAACATTGAAGAAGCGCGTTTGCTCGAAATCATTCTCAAAGCAGGCGCCCTCCCCGCTCCGGTTGATATTATTGAACAGCGAAGCGTCGGCCCTTCCTTGGGTGAAGACTCAATTGCCGCAGGAATCAATTCTTTCATCATCGCGCTTGTGCTTATTGTCGGATTTATGACACTGTACTACCGCACCGGGGGTGTTGTAGCAAATGTGGCACTCTTCATCAACACGTTATTTATCTTCGCTATTCTCGCCGCATTTCAAGGAACACTGACACTTCCTGGTATTGCAGGTATTGTACTCTCTGTTGGAATGGCGGTAGATGCCAACGTGCTCATCTTTGAGCGCATCAGAGAAGAACTGGCAACGCATAAAACACTGCGCGCTTCCATTGATGCCGGTTATTCAAAGGCGTTCAGCGCTATTTTTGACTCAAACATCACCACCTTGTTCACGGGTATTGTGCTCTACCAATTCGGAACCGGACCTGTTCAAGGTTTTGCACTGACGCTGATGATGGGCGTTACGGCAAATCTCTTCACCGCCATTGTCATTACCCGCGTAATTTTCGATTACATGACTGAACGCGGCGCAACTGAAATTAATTTCGGATAAGAACTAGGAGTTTGTTCACTCATGAGAATTCTTCAACATACAAACATTGATTTTATGGGCACCCGGAAAGTCTGGTATTCAATTTCCGGTGTCGTTATCCTCACAGGTCTCATCGCTGTCTTCATTCGGGGTATTTCATTCGGTATCGATTTTCTCGGCGGTTCGGAAGTGCTGGTACGATTTGACAATCCTCCTGCCATCAGCGATGTGCGTACTGCTATGCAAAATGCCGGCTTCACCGGCAGTGAAATCAAATCGTTCGGCAATCCGAATGACATACTGATTCGCACGCCAGAACAAGGGCGGGGCGCGACAGTGCTCGATGTGATTCGCGAAAACCTTGCAAAACAATTTCCTAATAATCCGTTCAAAATCTTAAAGGAAGATAAAATCGGACCGAAAATTGGAGCAGAGTTGCGCAAAAATGCCGTGTACGCCGTAATTTCCGCATTGCTCATCATCATGATCTACGTCGGCTTCCGGTTTCAATTCATTTACGGGTTTGCGGGCGTGGTTGCATTGTTTCACGACGTCCTTGCGACTTTTGGCGTTATCGTGCTTGTCAACGGACTATCTCCTCACTTGAATCTTGAAATTGATCAGAACATTATGGCGGCATTCTTAACGCTCGTCGGTTTTTCCATCAACGATACCGTTGTAGTGTTCGACCGAATTCGCGAAAATCTGAAAGTCCATAAAGCAGAAAATCTTTACACCATCATGAACCGCTCGGTGAATGAAACATTAAGCCGAACATTGATTACCAACGGAACCGTCTTTGCCGTGCTACTCGTGCTTGTGATCTTTGGCGGAGAAGTGAATAGAGGATTTGCGTTCACCTTCTTCATCGGTACAATTTTCGGCACGTATTCATCCATTTACATTGCCAGTGCATTGGTTCTTGATTACAATCTGCGCAAAAACAAAAAACAATAGTAACCAAACGAGGCGTTATGAAATTCTCAACAAAAGAATTGCACGGTGTGACGGTTATTAAGATGGAAGGAAGTATGCTCGGTGGGCCAGAAGCATCGGAACTGAACAATGCACTTCATAAACTCATAGACGCCAAGAAGAAGAAAATTGTCGTTGACCTGAGTGAAGTTACCTTAATGAACAGTTCCGGTCTCGGCATGCTCATCGGCGGCGTAACGACGATGCGCAACGCCAACGGCGATTTAAAAATTGCCGGCGCTAACGAGAAAGTTTCTCAAGTATTCAAAATAACGAAAGTGAATAATGTCATAGAGTTGTACGACAGTGTGAAATCAGCAGTGGAGAGCTTCAAATAACATTGCATGAGTTATTCTGCAGTAAAAGATATCACGAGGCGACGTACCGGTCGCCTCTTTTGTTTACTCCGGTCGGTACGTCAGCATCTTCGTTAAAATAACACCACCTTTTTAATTCTGTCTCCTACCATAATTTTATCTACAACGGTGCTGTCCTTTGTGTATCCAAAAACTGTGTATCGAAAATCAAGGTGTGGTGTAGGAGAGTGCGTCACAAACCACTGCGACCCTTCAGTATCTTTTCCGGCGCTTGCCATTCCTACTGCTCCTGTTTTGTAGGTAACTTCCGGATGAACTTCCGTACGAATGGTGTAATTTGGACCTCCGCTGCCGTTGCCAAACGGATCTCCCCCTTGAATAACAAAATTGCTCACCACGCGATGGAATGAAAGTCCATCATAGAATTTTCTCTGTGCAAGGAGAATAAAATTCAACACAGTAAACGGCGCCGCTTCTTTTTCAAACATTATCCGAATTGTCCCTTTTGTTGTAATAACATCAGCGCCAGCATACCGTTTCAAAAGATTCAGATCTTCCAACGTGTAGAATGGTTTATAGGTCTCTGCTGTTCTGATGAATTGGATCGGTGAATTGTTCCCCGTAATTGCCTTGTACGCTTTTTCAGCCGCCGAACGAATACCGCTTTCCTGTTCTGCTAATCCCTTTTCCACTGCAGGCAGTGCAGATGAATCCGCCAACTCTGTGAAGACATTCAACAATTCAATCATTGGTTCAAGATCGCGCGCGACATTCATCGTGAGATATTCAGAAACAAGCGATGGAAGATAGCGGCGACGCATTTCCCTGCTAAACATGGAATCTTGAAATACACCAGCAATGGTATAGGCAATGCCGGGGTCTTTCCTTGCGAATTGGAAGAGAATGGCATGAAGAAATTCATTTTTCAAAGAATCGACACTTGTTTGCACTATTGTACGAAGCGCTTCAATTGCCGCTATTGCAACCATGGAATGTTTCGTTTGCTTCAATTCCTGTTTGAGTGAAGTTACCACAGTTGGCGATTTTGTCTCACCAACAGCACGGATTCTCAGCGCGGTAATATACGGATCGTCAGATTTCCACTCACCAATGAAAGGAAGCGCCCGTTCCCTTATTTTTAGGGCAAGAACTTTTTTCATTTCTTCCTTTACTATCGATCTGTATCCTTTTGAATGAAGTACTGCGACATACTTTGCACTATCAGAAAAACGAGGGTCGGTCATATTGATTGCTTCAATGGTCGCCAACGCTGTAAGCGCAACATGCTCATTCGTATCGCGAAGCAGTGAGAAAATATTCTCTTTGATGTCGTGAGAGCGAACGCCCCGCAGTGCGCGTATGGCATTGACCCGTACCCGCCAGTCATGGTCAGAGATTGCTGCATTCAATAATGCACGATGTATTTTTTCATCCGAACTGTTTGACAGAATAGACGCGCTCCACATTCTAACACTTGGTGATTGGTGATGAAGTAACGGCAGAATCTGTTCGCCATATAATTGTACAATCAGCGAGTCATCGTATCGCATCAACGAATAAACTGCTGGTTCAACCGTTGCACTATCTTTCAATGCCGTTGCAAGAAAGGAATACGCTGATTCAGTGTTGATTCGACGAACAGCGAATCGTCTCATAGCGTTCGTTACATGAAAACGAATCGCGGGAAGTTCTGCCTGTGAAAACGAAATCAATGAATCAAGGTCATCGGCAGAACCACACATGCCAATAGCATTCAACATTTCAGCGATACACCGTTCATTTTTTTCGACGGATAAACGTTGAAACAGTGCAGCCACCCCTTCCCGCTTGCTAAACCTACCAAGAGCGAATGCCGCCATTGCTCGTACTGCAGACGATGAATCATGCAGACGCAACACGACCTGGTGAAATGCCGAAGAATCTTGGATGTTCGCAATTGCCAGCAATGCCAATTCTCTTTCGCTCGCTTCGCTTGAAGTCAAATACTTCAATAGTTCTGGTGAATTTTTCACTCGTTGATCTTGCAATGTCCGAATAAAGAAGTGTGATGGAATTTGGGCGAGAAGAAAGATGGGAAAAAATGCAAGGAAAAGTTTGCTCATACACTACTCAGAAATTTCTCAACGCTATGTGGACTGTATCGGCAAGCGGAATAACTCAACGGCATTGGCTGTAGTTTTTTCAGCCACTTCATCAACTGAAATGTTCAATGTCTCTGCAATTTTTCGCGCAATCAATGGAATGTACGAGGGCTCGTTTCGTTTTCCGCGATGAGGCACGGGGGTGAGAAACGGCGAATCGGTCTCAACCATGATATTTGAAATTCCGATTTCACTCAACACCTCAGGCATTGTTGATTTCTTAAAGGTAATCGGACCGGGAAATGAAATCAGGAAATGATGCTCAAACAACATCCGGGCTTGTTGCGCGTTTCCGGTGAAACAGTGAAACACACCGCGTTTCCCGTCGCTCTTCCATTGTGGAAATTTTTTTGCATACGTCACCACTATATCAATCGCATCCTGCACCGATTCACGCGTGTGGACGATGATGGGGAGATTCTTTCGTACTGCGAGTTCAATCTGCCGCGCGAAAATTTCTTTTTGATACTCTCGCGGCGAGGTGTCGTAAAAATAATCAATACCAATCTCACCGATAGCCACAACCCGCGGATGCGACACCAACGTTTCAATGACGTTTAATCTTTCTTCAGAATACTCGTTCAAATCGAGCGGATGGAAACCTACGGCAACAAAGATTGAAGGATATTGTTCAGCAAGACGAATTGCCTCTTCTGCGGTGCGATGATTGGTTGCCGGAACAATAAAATACTGCACACCCGTTTGTTGTGCCCGCTCAATAACATCGCCGACGTCATTGTGAAAATCGGGATAAAAAAGATGGCAGTGAGAATCAATAAACATGAGACGATGTTCTCCGTATCGGACTACATGGTGTTTTGGCGTGTTCAATATACACTTTTATACCACAAATACCTGC
>JBFMDF010000132.1:0-5868 GCA_040753935.1 Bacteroidota bacterium
TGGGGGAGAATGGTACAGAATTGAACCTGATTACAGTACGTCTTTAAATATTTACACGCTGGAAAACAGTTATTTCAGTGCACTGAATTCCAATGGCCAAATTGTATATATTCCACCTGATCAAAGTCTTTCCTATAATGGAAGTGCACCACCTTCCGCCGGCAATAATTCAACATTAGGTCCTGAAGGACTTCTCCCAGGAGGCGCCTACTATGCACTTGTGGATGATAATGATGACAATGACCGATGGGAAGACGGGTTTTATTTTTACAACGCACAACCCGGCTCGACATTTGCGGGAAATACAGATGTGCTACATCCTGATTCACGCGATGTGCATGCGTACAACCTGGGATACCGGCAAAATTTTAATGAACTTTCAGGATTTAATGACATTATTCGCAGACCGGATTCAGGAATTTTTCCCGGCAAGGACAAAAATAGAGACGGAGTTCCCGATGACGACAGAAATTCAAACGGAGTCATCGACTACTTAGAAAATTTCATGACGTATTACAGTGACCCGCCGACATTTGAAGCCGGGGACGATTGGAACAACAACGGTTTCATCGACGAGCAGGAAAATGATATTTATCCCGATTTTCCGTACGAACCAGATATAGACGGACATCATCTGTTTGCATTTTTAGATGCTGCCAAAAATCTTTCTATTGGTATGGGAATAATAGAAGAAACGGCAATTGCGCGCGGTGGCGGAAATTATGTGAACTATATCAAAGGAACATATAACATTTCTGCCCCGCGATTTGGCGGAATTGATATGTATTATACAGTGAAACGTGTGCGTGATAACATTCCAAACAATAGTTTTCAATTCGGAATTAATGCAAATAATAATCCCACCCCAACGTACGTTCGTGATCCTTTATTATATAGGAACAGTCTTGCGCATACGCTGTATCTCGGAACGCAGTACCGTCAAATTGCAAATTTGAATATTGAAAATAATATTCGGTACGAATCCAACACGCAGTATGAGGTCGGAACGCCCACACTTGATGAATTAAGACTCAATTTACTGATTGACGAACAATTTTACGGTGAACGTACTTCTGTGGCGCTGGTTAATAAAATAGATTATACCTACGCAATTCTTTCTAACAGACTAATCTTTCGGCCGCAATTTAAAATCCGTACACTGAAGATTGTTACAAAGAATAGATTTAATGACGGGACAGAAGGGACGACAATCAACACAAATTTTCAAACAATGATCCCGATATTCCGTATTGACTATCGCTTAACGGATGCGACGGAATTACATTTTGGCGTACAGGGAACTCGGTTGTTCGGATTAACGGACGGCTTGTTGTATAAAGAACGAGATTTACGCACCGGACTATCGGATGTGAATGCACATACGACCGCAGTTTCTCTGACAAATAAAAGTCAATACAGCGGGTATAATATTGTCATCGATTTCGGTGTGAACTATACCACAAGGCACTATCTGAACATTCCGGCGACGCCGACATTCAACCCTATCATACAGAGTTCGCTGATTTATTTTTCAATATTTGCAGGATACTGATAGTGAAGTGGTCTCTTTGTTTAATTGCAATGCTGTTTACCGGATGCGATTCGGTGTACCACTATGTTGTTTATCCGCCCCAGCGCATTGAATATGTGCTTGTTCCTGATTCGGCATTGACGAAAAAATTTCTGAATTCGTCGGAATATGTCATTAGCGAAGACGGGAAATCTATCAGTTTCGACAGAAAAGATTTTAAAGTTGAAGTGAAATACATTTCGGATTATCAGTTGAACACCATAGAGTTTCCCGAACAATCAAACAGCGGATACTATTCAACGAATCCATTCACGTACGGGAATTGGATTGATCCGGAATTAGGATATACGCCGAACAGATTTACAGTGTTCAAAGTGACGATCTATAACTACTCCGCGTCAAAAATAAATTTTGACCCCGAAAGTGCGGTTTTGGAATCCGAACGCGGGGATAAATTTTACTGTTATGGCAGAGAAGAGAAGAGCAGCAGAAACCAAAGTTTGGAAGCGTACTACAAGAAAAGAAAAGGAACCTCAGGCGTTGACGACGATGTGTTTGAAAGCAGGATGGGAATCATCAGACGCACAGTGCATTATCTCGGTAAACCGGTGTTTAAGAACGATATGCGTGATGGTTTGATCGTATTCGATCCTCTTACCGACGATGCCGGCAGAGTAAAATTGACGCTGAAAGATTTTATTTTGGGATACGATGAAAACAATCAACCGTCGGAGTTTACGACGCTGAATTTTTATTTTGACCGCGTTGCACGTGATATCGGACAGCAGTTCGGTACAGATTCGGTGAGCAGGCAGACTGTCGAAATTTTGGCATCGGACGCAATTCCGTCAGGCAAAGCAACAATCGGTGTTCGGACAAGCAACGTTCTACCTATTGAACAATTAATGCAGCCGGTAGAAAATTATTTTGCAGAATATACGAACTTTACAACGCACTATGAGAAAACTGATTTAGCAAAACACGAACTTGAAAAATCAAATATTGTTCTTATACTGGCCGGTGAAGATCAGATCTCCTTTCTTCCTGAATATGAAACATCAATGGCTGAGTTTATTAAAAAAGGAGGGTTTGTCATCGCCGATGTGTTTGCGACCAATGAAAACAACAGAAACTGGAGTTCCATCAACAACTTTTTCGGTAATGTTGCTGAACAGTTGAACGGTAAATTGTACATATCGCGTGTTCCTTCGGACCATATTATTTACCGCGTGTGGAAAAAGTTCGATGCACTTCCCCCCGTTGATAGTGACTTATTTAATATGCAGCAAAAAAGCGAAGTGGAGACGAGAGAGAAAGTGTACGAATTTCTGATGGGGTTGTATTACGAGAACAAATTGATCGGTATCCTGTCGAACAGAGGATATTCAATTGCATGGGGTGAATTTTACCCGGCGGAATTTCGTCAGGGAAAAGATTTCACCCGCTCAAGGGAATTACTCGGTAATTTTATCTACTACGCAACGCAAATTCAAAAAAAATGAAATTCATTTCCAAGCATATTCTTTTTCTCATGCTGTGCACAGCATCGGCATTTGGCGGAAACGACGAAGATTCTACCGGTAAATCCTTTTCGGAATCCGCAAAAAGAATCTCTGAAGAAAGAAAATCCACAGCGCTTCTCTATTCAATTATTCTCCCCGGTTCAGGGCAAACAATGCTTGGCAGCCCGTACAAAGGATTTAGTTTTACACTTGTCGGATTCGGCAGCGCGCTGACGTCATTAATTTCGCACAATAATTTTGTTGCCAGCAACGAGCGTCTGGATGCGCTGGAATTTCAGTACAGAAATTCAACTACATGGGAAGCGTCCAATCAGATCTATAAATCGCTGACAGAAACGCACACGAAAATGAAAAACTATCAGAAAATGCGCAATACTTTTGCTCTTGTATCCGCTGTAGTGTGGACATTCAATATCGTTGATGTCATGTTTTTTACGGAAGACGAGGGTGAATCCGTATTTTCAATGCTCCGCATGGAGCAATCAGCAGTTGCTATTGCCGGAAATATTGACCTCCAGCAGCAATTGCAACTGAGAATACCTATACAATAACAAATGAATAAAAGATATTTTTATTTCGGATGCTTGCTCTTGTTGCTCTGTGGTGCGGGGTGTAACGAAGAACGCATTCTAACTCCTAACACGCATGATGGCAGGGTGCCAGACGTGATTAACTTTTCCGCGCGAGTTGATTCCAGTGCGACAAAGCCTACGAAGTTTATCGTATGGCTGAACTGGAGCTATGATTCAGTTCGGTACAGCATTAAACCGAATTTAAAAAATTGGGAAGTGTATCGTATTATCGGGTACGAAGATACGCTTACTGTGAAATTTCAGCTCCAAAAATTTGTACAAGTACCTACATTCGGAGATTCGAGCGTTTCAATTCAGCCTGGCAATAGAGATTCCGTCGTTATTTTGTACCGTGTAATTCCTGTCGGTAATGTTGATGCAAACAATATCCAATTCACGGGAAAACCAAGCGACATTGTTCGTGTTAGTATTAAAAAGAAGTAATCACTCACCAATATAAAGGAGAAATACCATGAAACATTTCTACTCGTTGTCAGTGCTATTGGTATTGTTTGCAATTGTCTCGTATGGTCAGCAAACATTAGATCCTGCAAACTACATTACGGTGGACAATTTCCCCAGCAGCCCTAACTCAACAAGCGATGCCGATAGTTCCACATCGATAACGGATGAGTACTATGAAAACCGCGGGTGGTACACATCTGGTTTTAGTACAGCAACTCCTCCATCGTCAATTTCCTGGCCGCAAGGTACCGGAGGTCACCGTCAAAAATCGCGTCTCGGCGGTGCGGAAGTTATCGGTGCAACAGCAACGTGGGTTGCTACAATTCCGCCGGATAAAGGGGGAACATGGTTGGTGTACAACTACGTTCTTCAATCTGCTAATAATGCAGCAAATGTTTTTTACACACTCCGCCGCGAATTTGAATCGGAAAATGCAGACTCCATTCGCCACGATATGAGAAAATCGTTCTGGAACCATCAGCTTGGTGTTACCACAGGTTCATGGTCACCATTAATGATTAATACATTCGTCGGTGGAACAAAAGCATATGTAACAATGGGGGCGGATTCGGCATCCGGTCCGACAATTATGCGTGCCGATGCGGTGCGTTTCCTGCGGAGTTCATCAACAGGGGCAGACCTTGAGTTCGGAAAACGTCATCGCGATAATTTTGATGTGCAGCGTGTTGCCGAAGTATGGCTTGATTCACCACTGGGAACTGTAACATATAAGGATCTTCCTGTATTCAATTTAGGGAAACAGGATCTTGTCATTTCGGATGTTCATGCAATGGTTTCTCCAAACAGGTGGATTGTGAAATTGCCGGACAACGGAGTTTTTCCGTTAGTAGTTCCTCCGGGACAGAAGAAAATAGTGCAGGTAGGGTACCGTCCTTTTCAGGAGGAAATAACGCAAGATACACTTGTTATCGTCAGCAACGATTCATTGGAGCTGCAAGCTACAATGCCTATCTTTGGCAATGGCATTAACTACAATTTCATTCTCAATGCTTCCAACACGAATGAACCGCATTACAATGCTCCGTTTAACAGTGTTGAAAATCCGAAACGTCCCGAAATTATTGTTACGGGAGCTTTTTCGAATAGTACTGCAGCATCATTTCCGTATCCGGTTCCGAATGGCAATCGCGCAAGTATTGTCAATACTGCCGGTCCTCAAACAGATCCGACCATACAAGTTGAACATCGTTTCTATTTACCAGACAGTGTAAACGGCCAACCCGGATCGACGGGAAACTATTATATTGAATGGGGTATTCTGGGAGGTTCGACAAACGGTTGCTCTAATGCAAAAGTAAGAATTATTACGCCATTCAGTTCGGATACCATTAAAGCAAATTTAAATATGCAATTCGCCGCAACTCCGCCGCCATTAACATCGTTTACGGTTATCGGCGGAAAATCACATCTATTAAATCAAGGCGGAGTTAACAAAGTTATATTCTCGTACGTTACAGCCGATGATCAAAGCCCAGCCGGTGGATTTTTGCGGGTGGATTTACTGCGTATTAGAAAAGTACCGACCGGTCCTTCTATTGCCGCAACACAATCCTTAAACTTTGGTAATGTATCTGTTTATGAGAATCAGCGTTTAATTGATAACAACTACCATTTGGATGTAGAAATTAACAGCAACGGCGAGAGTGCATTAACAATTGACAGCATTGTTATTGCGGAAAACAGATTTAAACGTTTCTACACTCTTACAGGAATGCCGTCATCGTTTCCGACACAGCTTCCTGCTATCAATGGATCA
>JBFMDF010000133.1:0-5862 GCA_040753935.1 Bacteroidota bacterium
CCCGACCCCTCTCGCTTACACTGCAAGTCAACGCTGCAGAGGGGAGTTGGAATCCGTGAAATAGGTTTCACTTTATAAACAAAATTCATGAATGAATAAACAAACAACACAAATACTTCTCAACATCGGATTGCTGCTTATCGGATTGACAACGCTTGCGCCGGTGTTGTGGATGGTCTCTGCCTCGCTGATGGCATCGGGAGAAGCAGGAACATTTCCGCCACCGCTACTACCGAAACATCCCACCGTTGAACACTACCGTGCATTAGGCGAACGGTTGAATATGGGCAGGTATTTTCTCAACAGTTTTATCATTGCCGGTGCGGTAACGCTGGTTTCTACGTTGCTCAATTCAATGGCAGGATTTGCATTTGCAAAATATCATTTCAGAGGACGAGATAAATTATTCAATCTGCTGTTGAGCGGAATGATTGTTCCTGCGCAGGTGACCATGCTGCCGCTGTTCCTTATGTTGAAGACGATGGGTTTTGTGAATACGTATGTTGGCGCCATTATTCCCGGCATGGCGAGCATCTTCGGAATATTTTTGATTCGTCAGTTTGTCATGGCAATTCCTGATAGTTTTATTGAAGCGGCACGTATTGACGGCGGCGGTGAGTTTAAAATTTACCGAACGGTGATTTTACCATTATGTCGCCCGATATTATTTACGCTTGCACTCTTTACCTTTATGGGAACATGGAACGACTTCATGTGGCCTCTTATCATCATGACCGATCAATCCAATTACACATTACAAGTCGGACTTGCGAGTTTGATGGGCGAACATGTGCTCGATCTTGAATTGATGATGGCTGGTTCTGTAGTGACAATCATTCCCGTTGTAGCGCTGTTTCTCTTGTTTCAGCGCCATTATGTTCGCGGTATTATGGTGGGCGGAGTGAAAGAATAACGTGTAAGACGGAACTCCGGTTCCGTCCTTTCGTCGAGCGACTCTGAACATTCGACCTGCTTTCGGGAGATAAACAAATGAAAAAAATTTTTCTTTTTCTGTATGTACTTTCTTCTTTCATGACTGCTCAAACGTCCCGCCATTCTCTTGTTCTTGACGATTGCAACACTGTATCAAATTGGAAAACATTCCAATCCGTCGGTGTGGAGGTGAAACAGCAGAGCGATCAAGGCGCATTACGGTTTGATATTGAATTTCCGAAAGGTTCCGGGTATGGTGGAGTATTCAGAAATTTCAACATCCCGCTGCCGGCAAATTATGAGATTTCTTTTCTTATGAAAGCAACTGTTCCTGTGAATAATTTTGAAATTAAAGTCAGCAGTGACAGTGCCGGAGAAACTATCTGGTGGGTGAACAACAAAAACTACACCTATCCTTCTGATTGGAAACGAATCGTCGTCAAAAAACGGCACCTTGGCTTTGCATGGGGACCAAAACCGGCGCCGCATCCATCAACATTACTGCGGCTTGAAATTGTGGTTACCGCCGGAACCGGTGGAAAGGGGAGCGTATGGATTGATGATGTAACATTAACAACACTTCCTCTGCCGCCCACAGTCATTCCTACACCACGTGTTACGGCGTCATCATATGATAAGAACAGTAAACCGGAAAATGTTCTACCGCAGAAAAAAGGAATGTGGGTGAGTAAGACAAACACGCATGAATGGATTGAACTTGATTTGAAATACGAAAAAGAATTCGGCGGCGTGAATCTTGTCTGGGATCCATCGTTGAAAGGATTGTCCTACCTAATTCTTGGTTCGTTCGATAGGAAGAAATACGATACACTGTATGTTGTCACCAATGGAAAAGCCGGTAACGTGCTTCATTTTGTTCCCGAGTCTGAAGCGCGGTTTATTCGTCTCGTGTTGAAAGACAATACTGCGCAGCAACCGTTCAAACTTCAGGAGTTTTCTGTTGTTGCCAGCGAATCGCTTTCAACTCCTAATCAATACTTCGAACGTATCGCTGCGTCTTCGCCGGTTGGTTTTTATCCGCGATATTTTTTGAAACAACAATCGTATTGGACTGTTGTTGGCGTTCCTTCTGATACGCGCGAAGCATTATTGAATGAAGACGGAACGTTTGAGGTTGACAGACAAAAATTTTCCATTGAGCCGTTCATTGTTCTCAACCCGGATGCTACGCTGTTGCATTGGGCAAACGGAAAGAATGTTCAAACACTCGATGAACAGTATTTGCCGATACCGACCGTTACCCGCATCTATAAGAACATAGAATTGCGAACAACGTTGATTGCTGTGGGGGATGCAGAGCGTTCATCAATTCTTGCTCGCTATGTTGTGAAGAACATTTCGGTACAATCTCAATCAGGTTCCTTATATCTTGCGCTTCGTCCGTTTCAAGTCAATCCTACATCGCAGTGGTTGAATTACGACGGCGGCTTTGCGCGTACAAATAAAATCGAGATAAAGGGAAATCGTGCAACAGTTGATGATAAAACGGTGATTGTTTCTAATCAACGGCAGGTCGGCAGTAATGCCAACCCACCACAATCAGGTGCAGTGGCAATTGAACAGGGAGATATTATCGATTTTATTGCTCGGCAGACGGTGCCTCAAACGCAAACCGCCGCACAAACACGGGGGATGACTTCCGGCGCGTTCCAATATTCGTTTGACCTGAACGCAGGTGATTCACTTGTGGTAATTGCGGCGGTTCCTTTTACTTCTGAAGGAAACCGATGGACAGAGAAAACACCAAGTCCGGAAGAATTTGAGAAGGTCTATGCCGACGTAAAATCGTATTGGACGAAAACACTCAATACCGTTGAATTCAAGGTTCCCGCCGACGCACAGCGTCTTGTGAATATCATCCGTTCTAATCTCGCCTACATCCTTATCAACAAAGATAAATTTGGATTTCAACCAGGTTCGCGATCGTACGAACGATCGTGGATACGCGACGGTTCAATGACCTCTGATGCGCTGTTGAAATTGGGGATCACAGAGGAGCCGAAAAAATTCATTGAGTGGTATTCATCGTACCAATATGAAAGCGGTGCAGTGCCGTGCGTTGTTGATACGCGCGGTCCGGACCCCGTACCGGAACACGACAGTCACGGACAATTGATTTTTGCCATTATGGAATATTTTCGCTTTACTAACGATACAACGTTTCTGCGTGAACGATGGCACAATATTGTTGCGGCTGTCAATTACCTCCAATCACTTCGCGCTCAGCGGATGACACCGGAATTTCGCGATGGTGATGATGAACAAAGAGCGTACTATGGTTTGGTCACTGAATCCATCAGCCACGAAGGATACTCCGACAAGCCGATGCATTCGTACTGGGATAATTTTTTTGCGTTGAAAGGATTCAAAGATGCTGCCGCCGCTGCTGCAGTGTTGGGTAAGCAGCAAGAAGCGCACATCTACGATAGTCTTGCCAAAGCGTTTCGTACCGACTTGTATCATTCCATTGTGCTGGCGATGAAGAATAAAGGTATCAACTACATTCCCGGCTGTGTTGAAAAAGGAGATTTTGATCCCACGTCGTCATCCATTGCACTCTTTCCAAATGGCGAAATGAACTATGTTCCACAGCCGGCGTTTCATAACACGTTCGATAAATATTATGAGTGGTTTGTTCAGCGGGCAGAAAACAAAATTTCGTGGGATGCGTACACGCCGTACGAAATTCGAAACGTCGGAACATTCATCTATCTTGGACAAAAAGATCGTGCACACTATGCACTCGAATATTTTTTAAAAGATCAACGCCCGCAGGGATGGAATCATTGGGCGGAAGTAGTTGCCAACGGCTACCGCACCATGCGCTTCATCGGCGATATGCCGCACACATGGGTGGGTTCGGATTACATCAACGCTATTCGTGCGATGTTTGTGTACGAAATTGATGACGATACCACACTTGTGCTTGGTGCCGGATTAAAGAATGAATGGATAGAGAGCGGTATTTCCGTACAAGGATTACCAACACATTTTGGTACAGTGTCGTACTCGTTTTCGCCTGTGACGAACCGCGTTCAGAAAGTATCTATTTCCGGAACCGTTGATACAAAAAAAACAAATATTGTTATTCCCATTTCACTTTTTTCTGCAAATGTTCAAAGAATTATTGTGAATGGGAACGAAGTGGTTCCTAGCAACGGTGATATTGTACTTCCTCAACTTCCTTCCACCGTAATGCTTTATTTCGCACAGTAGCAGAATGACGCGCTCGCTGCATCAGTAGTGTAGGTATAGTGTGTCTCTGTCAATCTCTTTAAGTTGCTTTTAGACTTCTCAACACATATTTTGAGGCCATGAAAGGCTCAACAAAGATCATTGTTCTTATTTTCAGCATCATTGCAGTGTTAGCACTGCTGACTCTCTATTCAACGTTTTTCGACAGTTCTTCCCTTCTTGCTTCGGTCGGGAGAGTGGAAAAAGTATATTTTGCCGATCACATCTCACCGGCTCATCAGGCGGTTATTGATAAGTTCAACAAAAAATATGCGGGCCGCATCGAAGTAGTACCGGTTGACTTGCCCTTCAGCAAATTCAGCACCAACGAACGGAAAGAATTACTAGCGCGTTCGTTGCGCAGTAAGAGCGATCGGTTGGATGTTTTTTCGGTTGATTACATCTGGACACCGCGATTTGCAAAGTGGTGTGTTGATTTGACACCGTACATTTCACGTGAAGAACAGCAAAAAATTATTTCTCCCGCCATGCAGTCGTGCAGTAAAGAGGGAAAGCTGGTTGCCATGCCGCTGTATATTGATATTGGGATGATGTACTATCGCCAAGATATCATCAATCGTCTGCCCAATGCACACGAGTGGCACAAGATGCTTCGTACATCAATTTCATGGAATCATCTGCTCCGTTTAGTCGAATTGCTGGGGTATTCAAATAAGCCGTTGTATCTTTTTCAGGCGAGCGATTACGAAGGGTTGATTTGTAATTATTTTGAACTGGTGAAAAGTCTGGATTCATCGGCATTTCGCGGAAACATCATAAACTTGCGCTCACCGGCGGCCAAGCAAGCACTACAGTTTATGGTTGATTTAGTTTATCGTTACCGAATTAGTCCGAAGAGTGTGGTGGAGTTTGATGAAAATAAAAGTTACGACTACCTTCTAGAGAGCGACGCAGTGTTTGTGCGTGGCTGGCCCAACTTTTTGGAAAATTATCGTAAAGTGTACCGTGATACTTCAAAGTTTGCGTTGATTGAGCGGGCGGCACTGCCTCATTTTGACGGGCAAAAACCAACCTCAGTGTACGGCGGGTGGAATTTGATGGTGTCGAAGTTTTCCACAAAAAAAGAAGCGGCGATAGAATTTGTTCGTTACCTGCAAACCGAAGAAGCGCAAAAGACAATGTTTGAAATAGGGGGATACATTCCTGTGAATCGGAAAGTGTACGACGATTCGCTTTACTGCGCTCAGCACAGCGATTTAAATTACTATCGTGTATTGGTCGAGCGGGGTTTTCATCGTCCTTTCTTAGACGACTACACAAGAATTTCCGACATTATCGCGCATTTCGTTCATCGTGCCATCAGCAAAGAAATAAGTGTTGACGAAGCATTGCTGCAAGCATTGGCGATGATTGAAAGCAAAGCGCTTTTGATAAAATAGCGCTATGAAAAAAACCATTCAACAACTGCAGGAAAGTCTCGGACAGTACCGCTTTGAAATTCGGCACTTAACTGTGCTGTTTATTATCCTCATTGTTTTTCAAATCATCATCTCGTTTATCCATAAAATCTCGCTGCAAAAAATTTTGGTGAACACTCAGGAATGGTATCAGCAAGATTCTGCCGAGCGGCTTGCCAATTTAACGACGACATCGTTAGAGTTGCTGTTGGAGTCTCGTTCAAAAAACGATCGATTGAAGCAACACGAAGTCACT
>JBFMDF010000134.1:0-5854 GCA_040753935.1 Bacteroidota bacterium
AACCGTCGCTTTTTCCATCGCGTTCTTCTGGTTGACGATCACCGCCACAGCATCGTACGCAATTTTTGTAGTCGTAACATCTAACTCGTTCTGCGCGATGACTCTTTTTTCCTCTTCATTCAGTTCACGTGGACACACAATCAATTTCACACTATCGTTCAACAACTGTACAATGGCATCGCGGGCGGAAGATGAGAGGTGCGTGATCGTTGCCTTTTCATAGACGCGGGTGAAATCTTTCACTTGCAGGTCAATCACCGGAAACACATCTTCCGACGAAATCATCGTAAGGTTCCCTTGCGTCGGAGATTCGCGTTGTTGCTCGTGACACGATGGAACGACAAATGCGAGGAAGCAGATGAGTGTCAGTATGGTGGACTTAGCGATCTTCATCTTCTTGCTGACGTTGTTTCAATCGTAACGACACTGCACGATAGATACCGTACAGCAATAACACAACGCCAAACATCACCCGAAATTTTTCGGATACTTTAAATTCAGGGGGGAAAAAGAAAAGCACGTAGCCCCCCATGAACATAAACAACCCCGACATTGCGTATCCGAAATACACAAAAATTTTCGAAGGATCCATGGTACATGTTACCGTGTTTGGTTCAATTTGAACACAAACGGTATCGATACCCACACCGCCACAGGCCCATTATTCATGATGGCGGGAGTGAATTTCCACTTCATCGCCGCATCAATTGCCGGTTGGTTGAACAATTCGGCATCAGATTTTATAATCTGTGCTTTTTTGGGATTGCCTTCCTTATCGACCCAGATTTTCACCCACACCTTTCCTTCTACTCCGGCTCGCCGTGCAATTTCAGGATAAACAGGTTGTGGACATGCGCCCGGTATTGGCATTGGTTGTTTTTCTACTGGTACGAAATCCGGTGGTGGTCCTTCGTCTTCAATTCTTACATCTTCTTGAATCTCAACAGAACCACCTTCACCCAATCCTTCGCCTATTGCAGGCCCAACGGCTGCCATTTCTTGCTGTGTTGCAATTGTCTGCTCCGGATTGATTTCAGCATCGGGCACTGGAACCGGAGTTCCGACAGTCGGTTTGGCAACCGGTCCTTGTACTGACACTGCAGGTGCTGCCTGTGAGTTTGTAATTGACGGAGGTGGACCAAGATCGCTGTATTTCAAAATCCGAACCGAATACACAGGCTCATCTTCTTCCAATAGCGCTTGGACGCCATAGTAGGCGCCAATACCTGCAGCATGTAACAGACTAGCGGCGATAAGAGCCCACCGTGAGTATTTCTGAATTAATACCCGCAGCTCTTGAAAACCATAGACTGTATTTGCTGCTGCTGTTGTTGCCATAAGTTCTTCATTCCTCCTTTATTACAGCGTTCCTATAATTTTTTTATCTTCATCGAGCATCGGCGCAATGCTGAATCGGGTAATGTCGTTGATGTTCAATTCATCCATCACGTCCACCATATCGATGTACTTTGCTTTCCCATCCACCTTGATAAGGGTAATCAATTTTGGATTGGCTCTGTTGCGATCTTTCAGCAATTTGCCGAGAGCAACCAGTTTTTCTTTTTTATTCGTTCCTTCAACAGTTGTCGGTTTTTCTGTGCCGATGTTCCAGAAGATCCGAAAGTCATCAGTAATTCGGAGTGTTAACAAATTCGATTCTGCCACTTCCGCTTTCGTTTCCGCCGGCGGAAGGTTGATCTCCATCGTCTGCGGTTTGTTCATGGTTGTAGTTAACATGAAAAACGTCAGGAGGAGAAACGCAACGTCCACCATTGGTGTCATATCGATGCGTATGGCAATTCGTTTCTTCTTCTTTTTCCCGGCGTGTTTTTGTTTGCCTTTCGATTCAGCAGTTTGTACTTCTGCCATAGTGCTATTCTCCTGTACTTAACGTTCCAAATCCGTAACAAGGTTAAACCGCGTGATGTTTTCTTTTTGTAAAATTTCCATCACGTTTTGAATGACTGCATAGTCAGATTCACGATCTCCTTTAATCACGGTTCTGAGTTTGGGATTACGGATACGCGCTTCGCGCATTAACCGGCCAAGGTCCTTCAACTCAACCTGCATGCCTGCTTTCAATTTTCCCTGTGGTCCAAAGATTGCTTCTCGCATGGGTTGAGCGTCAAATCCTAAGTACACATTCCCTGCTTTATCTACGGTCACGCTCATAACATCCGAATCGGGAAGCTTAAAGACTGAATGGGACGATGGTAAAATAACTTCTGCTACCTCTTGCGGTTTAAACTGAGTGGTGAGCATAAAGAATGTAAGGAGCAAGAACCCCACGTCCACCATCGGTGTCATATCAATCTTCACTCCGACGCGTTTTGTTTTTGCCATAACGGCTCCTTTACCTTAAAAATTATTCGTGCTTTGATTGAAGGTTCATCAGAATGTCTTTGCTTGCTTCATCAATCATGTAGGTCATGCCGTCAATCTTGGTCGTAAAGAAGTTGTAGGCAACGATACCCCCAATAGCGATAGCAATTCCGCCTGCGGTGTTGATCAATGCTTCAGAGATACCGAGCGACAATTGTGTAGCGTCTGGTGCGCCTGCTTTTGCAAGAGCTGCAAATGAACGAATCATACCAAGCACTGTTCCCAACAAACCCCACATCGTTGAGATTGAGGCAATGGTAGACAACGCTACGAGGTTTTGTTCCAATACCGGCATTTCGAGCATTGTTGCTTCTTCTATCACACGTTTTACTTCTTCCATTTTTTCTTTTTTGGTTAAATCTTTTTTGTTTTCCAGTTCTTGATAGCGTTCCAAACCGGTTTTCACGATGTTGGCAAGTGATCCGCGTTGCTGATCGCATGTTGCTATAGCAGCAGCAATATCATTTGAGTTGACGTTAGCAACAAGGGTTTTCAAAAATTTGGGAAGTGGTCCGCGTCCCCCTGCTTTTTTGAGAGATAAGAGTCGCTCAATCACATAAGTTACGACCATAATAGAGAGCGCAATGAGTCCGGCTACGAGAGGGCCACCATCTTTAATAAATTGAGGAAGCATAAACTCGTAAATTAAAATGCCACAGATAATGGCGCCGATGATGATGATCGCATTAAGTGAACCTGCTTTCATAGAATAACTCCTTTATTAATGAAATGTATAAATGATTGTAATTTACTTGGCAATAGCATAAATGGCGTCTTCGCGCCCTTCTGCTGTGTTGAAGATGGTCGATAACTTTGTCACCACAAACACATTGGTAATGCTTTTATTGACGTTGCAGAGAATCAATTTCCCTTGCCGGTTCAGGTACGACGTATGAGCGGACACTAATACTCCAATCGCCGACGAATTCAAATACTCAACATCACCCAAATCGATAATCAGTTTGCGATTACCCCCTTCGAGAAGTTTTTGCACTGTTTGCTTCAATTCATCTGTTTCATCTCCGCCGACCAGTGAGCCCTTCGGTTCAAGAATGACTACTCGCCCTTCATCAACAGTGGAAGATTTTATTTTCATTTCCTAATCCCTTTTGGTGTTTTTATTCTGCTATGACGTCCGTCAAAAAACCATTACAGTAGAACAAAGATAAAGAGAGAGAAGTCTAATTGCAACGAGAAATTTTTAAGATTTTTAACTACCATCTCTTCCCGACACTGGTTGAAATTCACAGGACTGAAAACCACCAGCCGTGAAGTGCAAGCAGTTTTTACCCCGCGTACATTTGTGCAAGCAGTTCAGCTGGATCGCTGGTTGGAAGTTTACAATGATATTGGGTGCAATAATACGCGGTTGGTTTTTTTCCGGATTCCATTCCATGCATAAACTCAAACCGCTTTTTAAAATACTCCGACGAGCTCTCCTCTAATAAAATAATGTTCACACGGGGAAAAAAGTTTCTTGCGATAGTTTCAATAAACGGTAAAACAGTCGGCCTACTCGACGTTACAATAACTAAATGAGAAGGGGGTGAAAGATACTGTTCCACGGCTACCATCATCTGTGGCATACTCTGAGGTGATTGTTCTACTGTCACACAGAAGTATTTAAGAGTTTTCTCTGCATAATTTTTATATGACGCATTATTCGTTAAATAAAACAATCGGAGAAGAACAATGGCAGCCATAGAATTCCCGGTCGGCTCGGCGCCATCATACGACTCCTTCATTCGTATGAGAATTGATGGATCTTTACCAGATGTATCATAGAATCCCCCTTCGGCTGAATCCCAGAACAGAGTAATTGTTCTTCCCATCAGTTCGTCAGCCCATTGCAACCATCGAAGGTCAAAGGTTGCTGTGTAGAGGTCAAGCAATCCCGAAATGAGAAACGTATAATCATCCAGATGTGCTTCATACTTTACCTCGCCATCACGGTACCGTCTGAACAATGTTTGTTGATCTTTATTGTACATCATGGTAAAGAGAAACTCTGCCGCCTGTACCGCCGCCTTCCGGTATTTATCGCTGCTAAAAATTTGTGATGCGCGTGCAAAAGCGCCTATCATCAGTCCATTCCATGACGTTATAATTTTATCATCAAGGTGCGGACGCGGGCGAAGATTTCTTTTCGCAAATAGTTTTGCTTTCGCATCTTCAAGCAGTTGTGCTGTACGTTCTCGCGTAAAGGAACAATGCTCTGCAGTTTCTTCAACGGTGAACGAATTGAATAAAATATTTTTCTGAACGAACTCCCGCTGAGGATCGTGCATCACATTTCCCGCCGCTTCTATGGAATAGTGGTAGCAAAACACCTTCGATTCATCAGGAGTTAATACTTCATCAATTTCTGTTTTCTTCCACACATAAAAAGCTCCCTCTGCTCTGTGCAACGTATTTTCCGGATCAGGACTATCCGCATCTTCAGCGGAATAAAACCCTCCTTCTGGTGAAGTAAGGTCTCGTAAGACGTAATCTAATGTTTCCTTCGCAATGGTCGCAAAAAATTCGTCATGAGTGATCTGATAGGCATCGAGATATGAATGCACCAACTGCGCCTGATCGTAAAGCATTTTTTCGAAATGCGGAACATGCCATCGTGCATCGACTGAGTACCGATGGAATCCGCCACCTAAATGATCGTACATTCCACCGCTTGCCATTGCCATCAATGTGGTCAACGACATACGTAGCGCTTCCTGCTCTTTTGTGCGGTAGTAGTATCGAAACAAGAAGTTAAACGCCACCGGACGTGGAAATTTTGGTGCACCACCAAAACCAGCATTCTTCGGATCGTAACTTGCAGCAAGTTGGTGATACGTTCGTTTTAAAATAGCCTCTTCAATTTCAGTGTTAGCGCTGTCAACATAATGACGATGTTGTAAGGATTTCATTAACTCTTCGCTCGATTGCAGCACGTTTTCTTTTTCCTGCTGCCATACTTCATTAATTCGTTCCAGCAAGGTAGGGAACCCGGGACGACCGTACCCATCGCGCGGCGGGAAATATGTACCTCCATAAAACGGCTTCAAATCGGGTGTGAGAAACACCGACAATGGCCACCCACCTTGACCAACCATCATTTGCACTGCCGTCATATAAACCTTGTCAACATCGGGACGTTCTTCACGATCGACCTTGATGTTGACGAAATACTTGTTCATCAGTTCTGCAATCGTTTCATTTTCAAAGGACTCGCGCTCCATCACATGACACCAATGGCAGGTAGAATAGCCGATGGATAAAAAGATCGGTTTATTTTCTCGTTTTGCTTTTTCAAATGCCTCTTCACCCCACGGGTACCAATCGACAGGATTGTCTTTGTGTTGAAGTAAGTAAGGAGATTTTTCGTTGCCAAGCTTATTCATGCTTCGTTACAAAATTATCGGGATTATCGGGATTCAAAGATTGTGAATATCATTTCGCTGATTTACAGACAAAACCTTCAGATATATTT
>JBFMDF010000135.1:0-5812 GCA_040753935.1 Bacteroidota bacterium
CCAGTCAAAGTCTTTCCAGAATCCTCCTTCACCTTCCTTTACCGCAAATGTTTTTGGCTGGACAATCATTTTATTCACCGGATCGTACGGTTGTTTTGCCCGATGAATTTTGACAGGAATGATTTTTGCGTCAGGATCATTGTAACTGCCGTGGAGAGTGTTCATTTGAATAGGTACATGAGTAGAAATAGTATCCCCCGTAAGGTAGTGCGAGGCAGTACCGTTGAACCAAATATATTCCGGCTTCACATTTTTCTTCCACGTGAAAGTTCCCTTTAACGACGTGTATGTGATATTGCCAAGTGAATCAAATGTTTCAATCGGCTTTCCGTTCACAAGTTTTCCGGCTGTAGACCAATCCCACTCCATTTTGGTCGCATTGACTTTTGCGTATTCAGGAATATGGCATGTTTGGCAGGCAACTTTCAACGTATGTTCGTTGATAACGTCGTTCTCGTGCGGTGTTTCACCATGACATTGTTCGCAGGTAGAGCGATTGCGGTTCATGGAGGAAACAGAATACACTTTGCCAAGCATCTGATGTTTTTCTGCTTTGTGGCAGTCAACGCATTCCAAATTTACACCATCACTTGCCATGTGCACATCAATCTCTCGGTGAGTGTCGAACAATGCTTTTTCAAGGTCGCCATGTTTGACATTGTTCCCGCCACCGCCGAAGAAGTGGCATGTACCGCAATTGGATTTTGTCGGCCTACCAACATGTTGAGCAACAGCGGAAAGATCAACAGATGGATCGGGCATTCCTGCACCGGCGGATTTTTTGACGTACGTTTCGCTGTTGTCATGGCAAGCTAAGCAGTCAACATTCAGCGGGTTGGTAAAATCAAAGTTTTTGTCTCCCCATCCGTAGCCGATGTGGCATTTGTTGCACGACTGCTCGTTGGTGCTGATGCCGATGCAGAAGTTGTTCAGAATGTTTTTCTTGCCGATGTAACGGATGCCGCGTCCTTCAATATATTCTTCACGTTCCCAGTTCCAGTGAGACGATTGCATTACTTCCTTGTGTCGTTCGGTGTGGCATTCAATACATTCTGCAGTTACCTCTTGCGGTTTGGTAAAGTGTTTTTTGAGTTGAGGGAATTTTGAATGATCAACAGAGGGTTGTTCTTTTTTTGAGTAGCGCGCTTTTAACACTTCCAGCGGTGTTTGTTCAACTTCTTTTGTGGTAATCGATGCAATAAAGTACACTGCAACGATGAACAGCGCAATCAACGGAATGATAAATCGTTTCATAGTTTTAAGAGTTATAGTTTTCTGGGTCGAAAAAATTTAACAACTGATGTTACGCTCTACGAACCGTTCAACGCATCTACGATACATCTCCACTTTTCTACGAATGGTGCTTGTGTATTTTAGAATTCACAGCCTTTCAATTGGTAACTTATCGTGCAATTTCTCCTTTGATCTGTTCACAATCGTTTGTTCGTTTATACACTTCACACAACCTGCACTCCTTTGTGGCACACGTTGTCTGCGTGTGGTGATATGTCCAGCATCCCCCATAGTGGCCTCGATACGCAGGGCATACGGCACGATCGTGCTCAGAGCAATTCATGACATTCCAACAGGGCATCATCGCATAAATTCGTTTGATGCCTTCGATGCTGATTTTCTGTTTATTGATGGCTCTACGAATGCATTCAATGCGTTCGATGTCTGCATTGGAATAACGACGTTGGTTCCCTTCGGTTTTGAACGGCAGAAGAAGTCCTTCCCGTTCATACATTCGCAATGTCTGCACCGAGACATTCAACATTCTGGCAGCGGTACCGATTGAATACAGTGGGATGTCGTGGTCGTGGAGTTTCATATCTACAGTTATCATTAGCAACATTTATGCCATCGGAAACTTTACATTTAGCGATAAATTTCCGATAATCAGTCTACGCTATCTTCTATCTTTTGCAAAATGCGTAGAAATTCATTCTTACCGATGACAAAACAGTCGTTTCACCCGCCGTAATTTCTCTTTTTCCAAGTAAAAACAGGTGGCACTGAAATTGCACTCACAGAAACGGATTTTTTTCTAATGGTTATATTATACGAAAAAGTCTGATTTCATATTTTTTTCATCATTATTTGTGTTTTAGAAAGGAAAGTTTTCACAATGCCAAAGTACGTTTATAGTTTTGGCGGTGGCCGCGCCGAAGGAAAAGCCGAGATGAAAGCGTTGCTCGGCGGCAAGGGAGCAAACCTTGCCGAAATGACCAACATCGGTTTACCGGTTCCCCCCGGATTTACAATTACCACAGAAGTTTGCACTTACTACTACGCTCACAATAGACACTACCCGACCTCGCTCGCAAAAGAAGTAAACCAAGCGCTTCAAAAATTGAACAAAGCAATGAAAGCCAAATTCGGCGATCCAAAGAATCCTTTGCTCGTTTCGGTTCGCTCTGGCGCTCGTTCGTCCATGCCCGGCATGATGGATACTATCTTGAATCTTGGTATGAATGACGTGGTGGCTGAAGGATTGATTGAGAAAACAAAAAACCCACGTTTTGTTTATGATTCGTACCGCCGGTTTGTACAGATGTACGGAGATGTGGTAATGGGTGTGCGCCCGAAAGGAAAACACGATAAAGATCCTTTCGAAGTCATCATTGAACACAAAAAGAAATCAAAACAGGTTCACCTTGATACCGATTTAACGACGGAAGATTTAAAAGACCTTGTTCAGTTGTTTAAGAAAGCAATTAAAGAGCATACGGGAAAAGATTTTCCCGAAGATCCCGAAGAACAGTTGTGGGGGGCTATTGGTGCGGTATTTGGTTCGTGGAATAACGAACGCGCCATCGCCTACCGTAAGATGAACAACATTCCCAGTTCGTGGGGTACAGCGGTCAATGTTCAGGCGATGGTGTACGGCAACATGGGAGAAAACTCTGGAACCGGTGTTGCGTTCACACGCAACGCAGCTACCGGCGAAGATGAATTCTACGGCGAGTATTTAATGAATGCACAGGGCGAAGATGTTGTTGCCGGCATTCGCACTCCGCTACCCATTGTGGAACTGAAGAAAACCAGACCGGAAATCTACAAACAACTCGACAATATCCGACGGATTCTTGAAAAACACTTCCGCGACATGATGGATATTGAATTCACCATTCAAGAAGGTAAACTCTACATGTTGCAATGTCGCGTCGGCAAGCGTACGGCGTTGGCGGCAATTCGTATCGCTATCGACATGGTGAAAGAAGGTTTAATTGATGACAAGGAAGCATTGCTCCGTATCGAACCGGATGCTTTAAACCAACTGCTCCGGCCGGTGTTCAACCCGCAGGAAAAAGATGCCGCAATACAAGGGGGACGTATGCTGGCAAAAGGGTTGAACGCCGGACCCGGCGCGGCAACAGGGCGCATCGTTTTTTCTGCACCGGATGCAGAGGAATGGAAGAAGAGAGGCGAGCAGGTTATTCTCTGTCGCACAGAAACTTCTCCCGAAGATATTAAAGGAATGGATGCCGCTGAAGGAATTCTCACCGCATTTGGCGGAATGACATCGCACGCAGCGCTCGTAGCGCGTCAGATGGGGAAAGTGTGCGTTGCCGGCTGCGCTGCACTCCACATTGATTATTCCACCCGCTCGATGAAAGTGAATGGTAAAGTCATTCGGCAGGGAGACTGGATTTCTATCGATGGTTCAACCGGTGAAGTAATTGAGGGGAAAATAGCCACCCGTCCTTCTGAAGTGGTAGAAGTACTCATTCACAAGACGCTTGATCCAAAAAATGCGCCGACATACCAACTCTTTGCAAAAATTATGTCATGGGCAGATAGGTACCGCAAATTGAATGTTCGTACCAATGCCGACCAACCCGATCAAGCAAGCAATGCCGTGGCGTTCGGTGCTGAAGGTATCGGACTTTGCCGCACAGAGCACATGTTCTTCGGCGAAGGGAAAATCGGTCCGATGCGTGAAATGATTCTTGCTGATACCGTGGAAGAGCGTAAGAAAGCGCTCGAAAAACTTCTTCCATTGCAACGGGCAGATTTTGAAGGAATCTTCCGCGCCATGGGTGGACGTCCCGTTACCATTCGTACTATTGATCCGCCGTTGCACGAATTTTTGCCGCACGACAAGGAGACTCAAAAAGAACTTGCCCAGCAAATGGGAATCTCATTCGATAAGGTCCACCGTCGTGTGCAAGACCTGCATGAATTCAACCCGATGCTTGGTTTCCGCGGATGCCGACTCGGCATTATCTATCCGGAAATTACTGAAATGCAGAGCCGCGCAATTTTTGAGGCGGCGGCAAACGTGATGAAAGAAGGAATGCCAGCCGTGCCTGAAATTATGATTCCGCTTGTGGGCAATGTAAAAGAACTCGAACATCAAGCCGCCATTGTCAATCGCGTTGCGCAAGAAGTGATGAAAGAAAAGAACCTGAGGATCAAGTACTATGTCGGCACGATGATTGAAGTACCGCGCGGCGCACTGACGGCTCACGAGATTGCACGCGTTGCAGAGTTCTTCAGTTTTGGTACAAACGATTTGACGCAGACAACGCTCGGCGTTAGCCGCGATGATTCTGCTCGATTCTTGGTACCGTACGTGGAAAAAGATATCTATGCGAAAGATCCGTTCGAAGCAATCGATCAGGAAGGCGTTGGTGAGTTGATGAAGATTGCAGTAGAAAAGGGACGCTCGACAAAGAGTACGCTGAAGATCGGCATCTGCGGTGAACATGGTGGTGAACCCTCCAGCATCGAATTCTGCCACCGCATCGGTTTGAACTACGTTAGTTGTTCGCCATTCCGCGTACCGATTGCTCGCTTGGCGGCAGCGCGTGCGGCGTTGAGAGATATCAAGTCAACAAAGGTCAAAAAAACAACAAAGAAGAAAAAGAAGTAACAACAAAAGAATCCCCGAAGCCTTCATCCCTTCGGGGATTTTAATTTCATACTCTCATTCAGTTGTCATTCTGGACGAAGTCCCAAAAGGACGAAACGAAGAATCCAATCTGAGCACAAGTGGATTCTCCGTCCACGTTTGTGAAATTAGAATGACAGTCTGATGGACAGACGGTGTCTGTGTATGAGAGTTCGTAGTAGAGGTAATTATGATGAATGCAAAAGAACGAATGCATCAATCCATTGAACATGTGATAGACGATGTTCTGAAAATGCAAGACCTCGTCATCAAACTGTCACGCGAAATTCATGAACTGCATGTGATGCACGAACACACGAAGAACCTAGCACAGATGAAAGAGCAGATTGGCGAGCTCCATACACGTCTTGAAGGTGTGCAGGAATTTCTGATTCTATGTGAGAACAGAGCCGTGCATCCTTCTGAGACGAAGACAGAGATTGACGTGATTTTGTAAGGTACTGAATTGTACTTCCACGAAGAACTCATCTGTCTGGCATCTGAAACAGTGGCTCTCTTTTGTCATCGAAGACGGTGCTTCTTCCATCTTCGTGCATCAGCAACGAAATCTTGATCTGGTGATTTAGTCCAAGCCATTACACTGGTCCAAGAGACGTTGCCGTTAGTACAATCTGAGTTCTTGACAATCTTTTTTAATATACAAATCGTGTATCATTTGATGCCGAATCAGCGTTTGCTGACTCGGCATTGAGTTATCCTTGTATTTTAGGGCACTTCTATCTTGTTTGTTACCAACCTTAGATTTTATCTAATGACAAACCGTCGTTGCACGTGAGTTTTTTTCGTTGTAGTTTCTCCTCATCGAAGGCTAATCAAAGGATAGAAAAGAAATGTGTGGTATTAGTGTCTAAAGGAGAAGCAATCATGGAGTCTACTCAAGTTCAAACCTACAAT
>JBFMDF010000136.1:0-5793 GCA_040753935.1 Bacteroidota bacterium
TTCTATTATTGTTTATGTCGGCAGCGAGTTTAGTCGTTTGATCTTTATGAAGGGAGAGCATTTCTTCCATTTTGCTCCTGTTATTAGCGAAGGCAGACTAACGCCGAATATTGAAAATACCATTTACTCACGTATTTTGCTGGAACAGGATAGTGCAGGTATACTCCGAATCGATCGAATTTTTCTCGCCGGCGAAGCGCATAAAATTGAATTAAAACAATTCCTCTCGCCGCAGTTCGCTGAGGCGCCGATTGAGTATCTCACGTCGCCGATGTTAGATGTCTCTGAGTTCCAAGATACTCCGGAAGCAATTGTGTCTGAGTATGCTATCCCAATTGCCTCGGCGATGAGAGCATTGGAGCCGAAGAATCCTCGCTACTACCACATTGATTTGCTTCCGACGAGTTTTCGTGAAGGACAAAAGATTTTCAAGTTGGCGTGGCACGGATACGTTGCTCTAGCGCTCATTTTCTTGACAACATTTTACTTTACTTCTCGGTACGCAGAGCAAAATGAGGAGGTGCGGAAATCACGTGCTGAACTACAAAAGAAACAAGAACAATTAGCGGAGAACCAGCGTCTGCAAACTATTATTGATAGTCTCTCTACTCAAACAGCACAGTTCGAATCCGCGCTGGCAGTGTACGATTCGTTGGTGCCAAATTACAATCGTTGGAGTAAAGTCTTCACACACCTTACTAACAGTGTTGAACTGGTGAATTCAACATGGGTGAAAGATTTAGTTGTCAGATCGGATTCGGCAATCGAACTGACGGGGTACTCGTTGTACCGGCAGAGAATTCCACGCATCACCAATATGTTTGCCGATGCTACACTGCAGAGTGTGGAGGTGGAAAACATACGCGGAAAAGAGGTCTACAAATTTATTCTTGTCATTAGAAAAGTTGATGAAGATCAATAACTAACGCATGTCATACAAACTTCGAAATACCATTGCCCTCAGCGTTATTGTTCTGCTGGTATCCATTGTCGGCGGATACATGACGATCTTTTATCAACCGAAACAGATCGAATCGAATGTTAAGGCAGCGCAAAAAATTAGCACACAGTTACTCGATACCGAAGAACAACTGGCTGCTATTGCACAGATGCAGGCGAAGCTTCGTGAAACTTTACATCGGTGGAACAACCGCATTAAAGAAATTTCGGAGTCAGATGTCTCGGCACAAACGTACGGTTATCTGAGCGATATCATCAACGAAAGCGGCGCGCAGCAGTTAAAGATGAATTTGGTGCTTGTTGGTACTAAAGATGCCGGAACCATCGGTTACAACATTTACAAAATCAACGGTGTTTCAGAATTTCCAAATATTCTTCGCTTTCTCTGGCTGTTGGAAAATGGAAGAAAGTTGTACAAAATTATGAATGTTACCATCCGCAGTGATGAAGTGGGGGCAGACTCTCTCGAATATCCGACGATCGCTCTGCAGTATGAGATGGAAATTAGAGCGTATTTTACCCGTGAAAAAAATCTTGCAATGCCGGTGATGCGACCGGATTCAACGCCGCAGCCGATTACTTCCAATCCTTTTCAGCCAAGTATCTTGCAGAAAACACCTGCTAACGTAAGGAATTTAATTGATGTCGACAAAATTTCTGTTAAAGCCACCGCTAACGGCAAGGCGCTGGTGATGCGAGATGACGGTAAGTTGATAACGCTTCAGGTTGGCGACGAAGTGTATCTGGGGAAAGTAACGGGAATCTTTCCTCAGGAAGGTGTAGTAGAGTTTACGCTGAACGATGGAGGAATCGTTGTTACGAAGCGCAAGCAAATTCAATTTGAAAAAAATAAGGAAGTAGAGCCATGAAAAGATTGATAATGATTGTTGCCGGTGTTCTTCTCCTGCACCAATTCACCAATGGTCAGACCAACAGAGAGCGACGGTTAATTCTTAATGAGTATATCGCGCCGGAGGAACTTGTGTCGATGTCGAAAACGCTACCGTTCGATAAGGCGCTCTCTCTTTTTGGAGACTTCAGCAAAAAATACCTGAACAAAATTATTGTTGATGCAACCAATAACAAGCAACCGATCGGTATCGATATTGAAAACAAGTACTGGCTTCAGGCATTCGAAGATGTTCTCCGCGCTAATAAATTGTGGTACGACGAACGCGAAGAATTCTTCTACGTCTATATGCCGGTTGATTCCACGAAGTTACAAGGACCAGTAGCCGCCGCAGCCGCAGCAATTGATTCGACCAGCAAAGTGCTCTTTAAGCAGCGTGATATTCTCATCTCATCGGTCTTCTTCACTGTCGATGTCGTCAAATCGTTAGATGCAGGAATTAATTGGAGATTTTTCTATACCGGTGATACTACACGACCCGGTGTTCGTCCGTCTCAATTTGGCGGTGAATTTTACAGCGGCTTACGCGATCCTCAACAACAAACAGGGACCGGAGGAGGAACTTCCGGCGGGCAAACAACAACCACTGGTTTTTTTGCGCGTGCCATGCCGGCAATAAGCTTCAGTAATGTTTCGGCACTCATTTCATTCTTTCAAAACAATCAGTTGGGTGATGTGCTTTCTGGCCCTTCTATTGTCGTTTCGTCAGGAAAGAAGGGACGAATTCAAGTCGGACAGGATATTTTTATTACCACAAAAGATTTTGCAGGGAATACCATTCAGCAACCGGTTTCATCGGGTATTATTATAGATGTTCAACCGACAGTGTATGAAGAAAACGGAATCAGATTTATCAATTTGGACATTAAAGCAGAGCGAAGCACGGTCAGCGCAGGTCCCATCATCAACAAATCAACCGCACAAACATTTTCGGTACTTTATGACGGCGAAGAGATGATTTTAGGTGGATTATACACGAATGTTGAGACAACAACCAGAGGCGGCGTGCCGTTTCTCAAAGATCTTCCCTGGTGGTTTTTAGGACTACGCTACATTTTTGGATTCGAACAAACTACCACTTCTACTCAGGAACTGATTATTCTATTGAAAGCTGAAGTTGTGCCGACGCTTGAGGAACGTGTTGCTGCGGCAGCACAGAAAAAGGGAATCAACCTTATTGACCAGCAACGTTCTCAGCATCAAAGCGAGATTGATAAGTACAAGAAAAAGTAACGGTTTGCCTCTGCCACCACGGAATGAGGAACAGGTAAAAGTTTATTCACCCTTTCAACAGGTAATGTTATGAAGACGTTAAAAAAAATGTCCGTCGGAGCCGCAGTAGTGTTGCTGCTTGGAATTTTTTCCTGCGAAGAAACAACGTCGCCTACCGCCGATTATACGGTGACCATTAGCGGTACAGTAACACGAATTAACAACTCCCCGCTCGATAGCGTTGTAGTAGTATTGAAAAATCCATTCAAAACCGATACTACGGGAACGGATGGGAAATTTGAAATCTCATTTACTACCAACGAAAGTAATACGATCACCACACAACTGACGTTCAATCGGTTAGGATTCTTTTCCGACACCGTTGATGTTGAATATGGCGCTACAAAAAAAACAGTTTCTGTCGGACAAGTATCGTTAAAAGGATTAACGGGTGCTCAAGACAGTGTTATTACCGGACGGCCTTCGGCGCGACCGGGAGTGATCGTGTTTCTCCGATCAACAAACCAAATCATTGCCATACGAGGAGCCGGTTCAAACGATGCGACAAACCTGACGTTTGAAGTTAGAGATTCGCTCGGTGTGCCGGTGGATGTAACCAATAAAGCAACAGTGTATTTTAAGCTTGTAACCAAGCCCGACAGTTTAACGGAGTTGAACAAAACATCTGCAGTGACGAATTCAGTAGGGCAGGTCGTCGTGCAACTCACCGCCGGGCAAAAGTCCGGAATAGCGCAAGTGCAGGCGTATGCTACCGTGAAGCGCGCCAGCGATACTACGAAGACCGATACCATTAAGTCGCCGGTTGTTTCCATTACTATTGCCGGCGGTTTGCCTGTGGCAAGCAGATTTACGATTGGCTCACAGCGGGTAAATGTTCCGGGGTTGGTCAAATTCAATTTACGAAATACCATTACTGCTGTGGTTGGTGATACGTTCGGCAATCCTGTGCAAAAAGGGACGGTGGTGTATTTCCGTACTAATGGAGGAATTATTCAGCCTGCAGCGCAGACGACGGAAGACGGAACGGTAGCTGTTGATCTCATTACCGGCAATCCCATTCCACCGAACGGAATTGCAACGATAACCGCTGAAGTAGGTACGACTGGAGGAGGCAGTGGTATTGCTGATCCGGGTATTGTTGCTGTATCGAAAAATGTAGATGAGAAAGTTATTATCAAAAATATCCGCCTCAACAGACAAAAGTCAAATTCAAAGGCGATTGATGCCTCCTCACAAACGGCTAAGACTGCAACATCGGCAACGATATTTACTAAGTCGTTAAACGTTCTCTTTTCCGGAACGCCGCGTATTACTTCCAACGATTCTGTATTTGTTGTACCAACACTTGGTTCCAAACAGATTAGTTTTACTGTAGCCGATGAAAACGGTAATCCGCTTTCTCAAGGAACCACGATTAAAGTAACAGGAATTGGCACCGACACCAGTGGAGCCGTACTTACAGGAGATTTGGATAAAACGTTACCAGACACATACGACCGTTCGTTCACCCAATTTTCTATCAACGTTTCAGATAAACGGACAAAGAATTTAAGCGCGACGGTGCCAATATCGATTTCAATCGAAGTGTCCGGGGATAACGGAAATTTGAAAAAGACGTTTACGGGAGTTTTGTCGTCCGGTGTTTCCGATAGTGGAAAAGTAGGCAGTATACAAATTGTCAATACCGCCACTGATACAATAGTTGTTGCTGGCGCTGGAACGCCAAATTCTGCAATAATTACTGCCAAAGTTTTGAACGCGACTGGTCAACCTTCATCGAACATTCCTGTTTCATTTACCATCACGCGCTCTGTTAATGGCGGTGAATATCTTTCAAATGTCATTGCCGCGACTGATGCTAATGGACTCGCGACGACGACATTGTTCAGCGGGGTGAAAGCAGGTTTAGTACAAGTACAGGCAACAGTACGGAGAGATACATTATCGATTGGTACAGATCCCAAGAGTATCTACATCAAAACGGGAAAATTGTCGTCGCTTGCTGTCATTAGCATTTCGAATACAACTCTTTCAGTAAAAGGCGGCGGTGGTGAAGAAAATGCTACATTGGTCTATGAAGGAAGAGATTCGTTGGGTAACCCGATTGATGTTTCGAATCAAAGTATAGTTACGTTTGCGATGGTTGGCGATACCAATGGAGCGAAGATTTCCCCTTCATCTGTAAAAACAGATCCCAATAATGGAAGAGTAACAGCGGCTTTTTCGGCGGGAACAAAATCTGGGCTGGTGCAAATTCGCGCAAAAAGTGGTGGAGTCGAATCCCCACCGGCAACAATTGCCATTTCGGGTGGATTTGCTGTTGATTCGTTGTTCAATCTTACAGGACTGAAGAAAAATTATTCAATTTACGAAACGACGCCGGTTCCAATTGGTGTTCTTGCAGGCGATCAGTACGGAAATCCGGTCAAACAAAGTACGCCAATATCATTTACTACGGATGCAGGAGTCATTACTGCAACATCATTTACTGACGGTACTGGTCGAGCAACTGCCGCATTACAAATTGTCAATGATAAAAAACTGCTTGGACAGCGGTTTGTATCAGCCAAGACTATTGGAGCCAACGGTACCGAAGTGAAGAAGACAAAGACTTTTATCCTTTCCGGTTCGCCAATTATTACAGTAACCAATGTCGTTGTTGATACTGTGACCATTTTTGATGGCACTTC
>JBFMDF010000137.1:0-5788 GCA_040753935.1 Bacteroidota bacterium
TTACTCGACACCGTAGGAATAAAAAATAGTTCCGTTTATTATGAATCAAACACATAAACAACAACAGCAATTTGCTATCAGATTATCATTGACTGTGGGAGTGTTGATGCTCGTGGGGAAGTGGTATGCATTTCTCATTACAAACTCTACTGCCATTCTATCGGATGCCGCAGAATCAGTTGTTCATATTATTGCTGTTGCATTTGCTGCGTTCAGTCTTTGGCTTACATTTCAACCCGCCGATGAAAGCCATCCGTACGGCCATGATAAGATTGGTTTTTTTTCGGCTGGTGCCGAAGGATTGTTGATTATCGTTGCGGCATTGTTTATTGTCTACGAATCTATCGATAAGTTACTGCACGGAATCACGCTCGAACGATTAGATACCGGTATGATTTTTATCTTCGGCGCATCTGCTATCAATCTGGGATTAGGCGGATTTCTTGTCTGGCGTGGAAAAAAAACAAATTCTTTGATTCTTATTGCGAACGGAAAACATGTATTAACCGATTCGTGGACAAGTTTTGGTGTGGTTGTCGGATTGCTCATGGTGATGTGGACAGGCTGGCTTCCGTTCGACCCGATTGTGGCATTACTCGTTGCCCTGAACATTTTGTGGGAAGGAGGTAAACTTGTTCGTCAATCGGTCGGTGGGTTAATGGATGAAGCGGATAGAATAACGGAAGAAAGGATTAAAAAATTTCTTGATGAAGAATCACTAAAGCGGGGGGTGAAGTATCACCAACTACGGTGTCGCAACAGCGGCAATGCGGTCTGGGTTGAGTTTCATTTGCTCTTCCCCAACACTACACTGCTTGAAAACGCGCATCATATTTCAACAGAAATAGAAACCGCTTTACATCGGCTTATAGAAACTCGCGCCCACATCATCACACACCTCGAACCGATGGAACGTCACGACGAAATTCACGCAGGAGAGTTGAAACATTAACTCATTCAGATTTTCCAAATCGGTTAGATTTGGAAAATCTGAAATGAGAGAGATACCGTTACTGCCGGTGCCAAAGTTCCAAGATATTCTTTACAGCCTGAGGAGATAATTTCGGCAGCAGTGTTCCTGCGGCATATTTGCCCAGCGGAGCGGGGATGCCCGGCAGTTGAGAGATATCTACGTACGGAATGTGCATTCCGTATTTTGCATTCAACACTTTGATAAATTCGTTTGCCAAAATTCCGGCGCCTCTGCCAGTCGGATGAATACCGTCTAAACTAAATAATCCCCCGCTGACATAATCCGCCGTGTATGTCTCACCCGAAACTCTGAATCCATTCTTTTTGATATCGTTGAAAATAGTGTGGATATCTACCAGTGCCAGATTTTTAGAAGTCGCTACTGACGCAATCGTTGTGTTGTACGCCGCAACGGCTTTAGCTATTTCAGCCTGTTCCAGCGAATCCAGGATTAACGCATCAGGGATTGGATTGGTATAATCAATTCCCATAGTTTGGTTTGTATCAATTCCCGAAGGAACGGAAACATTATTGTCGCGATACCATTCACCCTTTTTCCCAATGTAAGCAGAGGAAGCAAGCGTCAGTAAGGGAGGATTCGGTTCGGTGAAATACGTTACGCCGTCACCGACACCTCTGTTGCCATGTTTTTGATAGGAAAATGGAATGACGCCTTTATACGTTGCAACAACCCCGGGATTAACGGTAGTGAAATACGGAATTGCCTTAATATCGGGAATGTTGGCAACAATAATTTTTGCCGACGGAAAATTATTCTTCAGCGAATCAATAGCCGCTTTGTACAACTGGTCAAATGTTGTTGCCGACGTTGGTGCATTGGGAATAACAGTGCCGCCGGCAACAATAACACCGCCGTACACAGCATACAGCAGTACATCATTATTGCCAAGCCAGAAGGAAATAAGGTCTGCTTTGGGAGAAATATTCTTCGCCTGTTCGAAAACGCTTTTTCCTTTTGATTGATCGCGAAGAACATGCTTGAAGAACAAATTTTGCCGGGTGACGAGTTTTGTATTGACATCGGTGGTGTCAAAAAAGTCTGCGATCATTGCACCGGGAATGCCGAGATTATCGTACGGACGGTTGAGAGTTGCATTCAGCGGTGTACCGGGTGCAAGTCCGCGTGGTCTGATGTCCGGTCCTTCCAAACTGACAAGTTCAATACGTGCGGCTTTCCCGTTTGAGCCGGGGTTTCCGGGATTTCCCCAGATTGGTTGTTCAAAGGTGCCGATGGTTGCTCCTGCTTTGATCAACTGCTGTGCAATGAGATTCGGAAATCCGTATCGCTGTCCATCTTCAAACAACGCTCCTGACTGATATCCTGCAGTTAAACTGTTACCAATCGAAACGTATTTTGAAATGGTATTATTTCCTAAATCGCTTTTCGGCAAACCGAACGGTGCTTCGTCTGAACAACCGATAAAAAGCATGGAGATCAATATTGAACAAAGCACTATGCATAATGTTGTAGATTTCATAGTAGTACGCTCCTAAAATTTTCCTGTTCGTTAGAAAGAATATCCGAGATTGATTCCCAACAGATGCGCGCGTGATTGATAGACGCCATCAAAGTCAATTGCCGTACCGGTTACTGTACGATCAACGAAGTGCAGGAACAAATAGGCTACATCAATAGTGATTTGGTCGTTTAGTTTGTATCCTATACCCAGGTTATATCCGTGTCTGTCCGCATCCGGGAGAAGAGGTTCGGTGTACTTATCTTGTACCGGATTGTTGTCGAAAAGATATCCGAAACGAATCTGCACCTGTTGCATTGTATATTCACCGCCGATGCGGAGAATGTAGGTGTCTTCATAATTCTTCGGTGATGTTTGTGACGAGCCATCCTTCTTAAAATCTATTTTCAATTCTTTGTACGATGACCAGCCGACATACTGGTAATCCGCTTCGAGTTCAAGATTCTCCATAGCTTTATAGGCAATTCCGATGTAACCCGTTGCAGGAAGCTTTAATGATGCCGTTGCTTCGCCGGCTGGGTAGGCGGAGCGGTTTGGTGTAAATGCGGCTGTTCCCTCTGCATTGATGTTAACCGATGACCGGTACGACGCACCAGCTGAAAGTTCTTCTGAAATTTTATAGAGCGCTCCGACAGAAAATCCAACGCCCGATCCGCTTAATTCAAGGTTAATCTTTCCGTGCGGATCGAACGGGTCGCTGACGTAGCGTTGGATGGTAACATCGCCGGTGGCGTAGTTTAGTCCTGCTCCAACCGCCAGTTGGTCGGAAATTTTATATGCCGCTGTGGGAGAAAAGAAAAACGACTTCAAATCGACTTTTTGTGTGATGAATCTTCCCGACCAGCCGTCTTTCCATTCCGTGCCTAGTCCAAATGGATTATTTACGCCAAGACCGACGCTGAGATCATCGGTAATGCGATAGGTGAGATACACATTAATCGGGGTGAACAGTTGGTCAACCATTTCATTTTTTGTGCTGAGGTTTAAGTTAGTTGGACCATAAAATGCCGATTGTGGTGTAATGAGCGTTGTGCCGGCATACACAGAGTTTTGCGTTTGAAATCCCAAGCCGGCAGGATTGAAATAGATGGCAGAAGGATCATACGCACGTGCAACAAAGGCACCCCCCTGTGCCATTGCGCGTGCTCCGTGTTCGTTGAGTTGAAATCCGCCTGCGTGTACTACAAAAGGTGAGAAGAAGAGAAAAACGAAAAATAGTATAATGTTTTTCATGGTGGTTTCTCCGCATATAGATTGATGACGGGTGAAAATATGCTGAATGATATATAGAAAAGCAAAACTATTTATCAGCAAAAAAGTCGTTTCGCACTTGACTCTATGTTTTGCATTGACTATTATAGCACACGTTTTTGAACACCCACAAATCATACAAATCTATCCATTTTTTTAGGAGGAATTATGAAGAAAGTTTTTTACACACTGCTATGCCTGGCAGGGATTATTTCAGCCGTTGGGTTGAATGGTTGTAAGAAAGAAGATAGTGGAACGAATCCACCCCCCACAGATACGTCGGTACCCAATGATGTTTTTCCGCTGACAGCAAGTCATCGGTTTGAATATTCAGGGTACTTTACCTATCAAGATACCGACTCAATGATTGCCGCTTCAGCAACTTTCTACAACACTACGTGGACTGTGGTTTCCCCGAATTTTGCTTTGTCAACATTTTTTGGTCCTCTGGCACAGGTGATTGCATCAAAACCGAACGGTCGTGCGAATGCTGCATACATTGCCGACTCAACAGTGATTGCTCCAGGAGCAAAAAAATGGACGCCGGTGATGGCGTACTATGATTCAACCTCTGGCGACTACTACTACCTGACTAATCTTGGACTCTTCTTCCGCAGTTCACGTATTAAAGATTCTGCCAATGCCTCCAATGTCCGAATGGATTCTCTCCGATTCATTAAACTTGCCTCACCCAAGGCGGGCATCGGCGGTACGTTTACGTGCTTCGAAGAAAATTTCGTGAGTTATGCAAATCCCACAGCTCCGACAACGATTAATTTAAAGATTACTGGTACGTGGGAAGCGAAACAAGATATTACCGTTAACGGCATGACATTTACAACATACTACCTTAAAATTTCGCGTGTTGCTTCTGTTGGCGGGCAGGCAGTGAGTTCTGGTACAACAGCAAAAATCTGGCTGGCGAAAGGTATTGGTCCGGTTAAAATGCATCTGTATGGCGATGTAGAAACCCCCGGCAACTATCGTGAATTGAAGTCGAAAAATTTTTAATGAGTCATTTTTTTTGATGACAACAATGTCGGCAAAGTCCCAATTCTAGACTGAAGAGTTGGGACTTTATTTTTTCACTATTTTTTCCACGGAGGTATCTGTGAAAAAAATTCTTTTCACTGTTTCTTTAACCATGTTGTATGTTGCTTTGATGTTTGCACAGCAGCAAAAAACAGGTACAATTGTTGGCGTTACCCAACATATAGATTCGAAGGAGCGGTTGCCGTTTGTTAATGTATTGTTAAAAGGGACCTCGTGGGGAACCTCTTCCGATGATAAAGGTGAATTTATTCTTGCTCGAATACCTGTTGGCCGTTACATGTTGGTTGTTTCAGCCGTAGGTCATCGGACCGTAGAACAATCGGTAACGGTAGAAGAGAATAAAGTAACTAATGTTATTATTAGTTTAGAAAATGAAAACGTGCAATTGAATGAAATTATGGTGTACGGCGCATCGCTAAAAAAAGAACGGATTACCGAAGCGCCAGCCGCTATTTCTGTTGTTGAAGGAAAAGGACTTCAACGTAGCGCATCAACCGGACAACTTCCGAAGTTAATTGAAAATCAGCCTGGTGTCGATCTGGTGCAAAGCGGATTGTACGATTTCAACCTGAATACCCGCGGTTTCAATTCATCGCTCAACCGGCGCGTGTTAATTTTACTCGATGGTCGCGATTTAGGTACCGCCTTTTTAAGTGCTACGGAATGGAATGGCATGTCTACACCCCTTGAAGATCTGGGAAGAGTAGAAATGGTACGTGGCCCCGGCTCTGCTCTATACGGTGCTAATGCATACAACGGAGTTCTCAATATTACTTCTCTTCCGCCAAAGTCTATGCTGGGAACAAAAATAACAGCCGGCGTCGGTGAACTCAACATGTTTCGCGGCGATATCCGGCATGCCGGACAGTATGATCATTTTTCGTACAAGATTACTGTCGGCGGAATTTCTGCCGAAACATTCAGCAAAACACGAACAACGTCGATCACCGGCAACCGCTACCAGGATATCTACAATGCGGCAACCAGCGGTGAATTTCAGAACAGAATAAACA
>JBFMDF010000138.1:0-5786 GCA_040753935.1 Bacteroidota bacterium
GCGGAAGAGAGAATCGTATTGTTGTATTTGGATTAAAAGGATTGGGATAATTTTGTTCGAGCGAAAAAGCAGACGGGATATTTCTCGAGTCAAGTTTTTTTGCCGAAGTGATGTACTCGCTGTAGTTGGCGTACTGCTGATACATATTGGCGAGCGTTGTTTTTACCGGTTTTGCTGTAGTGCGGTTCATGCGGATGAGCCCCATACTTTGAAAGCCGCTGTTTTGTTGATGAGTGTACCAATCAAAGATACACCACCAGGTAATGCCTGCAAGAAATCCGGCCGGATTATACACACCGTTTTTATCAATAGGCAGACGCGGTTGAAACGCTAAAAAGGTTGAATCGAACGTTTGAATCTGTTCAGTAAACTGCGTCATTTGTTCTGTTGACCAGTAACCGAATTCCGTTGCAATAATAGGTTTTTTAGGAAAGTAATCATGCGCATCCACAAGAAAGTATTTGGTACCGCGGTACATTCCTAATCCGCTGGGATTATAGAAAATGCCAAAGTACATTGTCCATCCTGCCACATCGCAGTATGTTTGTGATTCGTCGTATGGACCGGGTCGATCTGCCGCCGCGGATTGTGTAATCAACCGTCCATCGGGGTATTGCGCGTCCATCTCCGATTTTACTGTTTGAAGGAATGCTATTCTTCCCTGCACATCTTTACATTCGTTGCTTGTACTCCATAACGCAATCGACGGACGATTGAAATCGCGAAAGACCATTTCACGAAACATTTGATGGTGAATTTTCCGCACGCTGTTTTGGATGAGCCACGCAAACGCTTCATCGAACCACCACACCGGTATTTCCTCCATCACTATGAGACCAAGGCGATCGGCAAGAATGTACGTGAAGGGATGATTAGGATAATGTCCGCTACGAAGATAGTTTGCATTTACGCTCTTCACTATCTTCAAATCATTGAAGATAACTTGCAGAGGCACACTTCTGCCGTACAATGGATGATCTTCGTGCCGTGCCACGCCGTGTAACAACAGAGGCTTCTCGTTCAATAGTATTTTATCGCCGGCAGTGGCAAGTGTACGAATGCCAAATTGCGTGTATACTTCATCCTTGACAACTCCTCCCTGCGACACTGTGACTTTTGCAATGTACAAATTGGGGTGTTTTGGCGACCAGAGACGCGGATTTGGTACGGTTAATTCTGTTTGCCATGCGATGAATGAATCGGCTGGCACCACGAAGGATGTATGGGTGATTCCTTCTATGGTAACCTCATCATCTACAAGATGAGCAGTTATTTCATCGGCAAGGGAAAGAGTATCACTTTTTGCTTTATACACCCGAACGTCAACGTCAATGGTTTCCGGCGTTTTATTCTTGTTTGCGATAATGCTGGTTGTTTGCACAGCACCCGTAATAGTTTTCGGACGTACAGTAACCCGTTGAACAGAAAGCGGATTGCTGAATTCAAGGTAAACATCGTGAATGATGCCTGTGTAGTTAAACCAATCACAAGGATAGTACGGAACAATGTCTTTCCTGGTACCCCATGGTATATTGTCCACCCGAACAACAAGAACATTGGCGCTATCAAATCGTACTGCAGTGGTTACCTCAAAAGAAAACGGCGTATATCCCCCTTCATGCCAGCCAAGGTACTTTCCATTCAACCATACATCGGCAACGTAGTTTACAGCATAGAAGTTGAGTCGCGCGCTGAGTTGCTTCAGAGAGTCGGGAAGAGAAAAGGTTGTACGGTACCACACGCCGTCAGCGTAAAATTCCGGAGTTTGTTCGATGGTTCCCAACTTATTTTCTACACCGGGAACCGTGTGAACTTCCCACGAAGAGTCATCAAAGTATGGCGATGTTTTTCCGGTTGCCTCTGCCATCAATTGCACATAACCTGCGGAATCGCGCTTTGCCAAGGTTATTGTATGGTTTGCAGCAAAGCGTAACTTCTTCCACTGCCCGGCAAGTGAAATAGTTGGCCGGGGTTGCTTCTCAAACAGTGGCACCACGGTTCCGTTTTGGAGGGGAACAGCGATATTGTTTACCACTGAAACGTTTAACGTTGCTTCTAATGAACCAACTTGGGCGTACAGCACGGCGGAAAAAATGACGTAAAAGAGAAAACAATACCAACGATTCATTCGATCCTCTGAATTAAAATAGGATGCCGATGCTGAATTTCTTCACATTGGTGAGTCGTCCAAAATCTTGATAGGCGAAATCAAAACAAAATTGAACTGTGCCGACAACCGATTGCTTGATTCCTACACCAAACGTCATTCCTTCCTCTGAATCGACAAGGAACATTGACTTATAACCGCCGCGCAAAGCAAGAAAGTCATTAAAGATGTACTCAGCGCCGACATCTATGCTTTCGTAATTGTCGCTCGGATGTGAGGCATCCAGCGCAAGTATCAATTTATTTGCATCGCTGTTGAGCGCTTTGTAGGCTATTCCAAACTTAAAGTTCAGCGGTAATGCCCACTCTTCTGTTTCAAGGCTGGCAGGAATTCTGCCGTTGTTTCCTTCCGTTGTCTTATCAGGATCGTACAATACCAAGAGAGAATTTCCTTCCAACTTCATTTTTGTTCCAAAGTTCGTAATTGCCATACCAAGAACAATCCCGTCGAATGGTGTTTCGTACTTAATACCCACATCAATCGCAGCACCAGTAGCGCTTGTTTTCCAAATCTTTTGGTACACAATCTTCGGATTGAAACCGATGGAAAATTTGTCGGTAAGTTTTAGGGCGTAGGCAACACTGAAAGCAATATCTGAAACGCCAAATGTTTCACCTGTTCCTTCCGGCCTATCAACAGTGGTGACCTTCATCTCATCCACACCAGATGAAGTGAAGGATAACCCTAACACTCCCATGTCACCAATGCGTACTGCAGCGGCAGCAAAATTGTATTGAATACCGGCAAACCATTGTGTATGGTCTACCATTGCCGATCCGCCGTACACCTCGGTAAGCCCTGCCGGATTCCAAAACATTGCGCTTGCGTCGTCAACAACGGCAACAGCGGCGCTTCCCATTGCCAAACCTCGAGAACCTTGTCCAATTGAAAGAAACGGTGCCGCGGTTGTACCCTTTTTGGAAACATCTGACTTAAACGTTTGTGGTGTCGCTGATGACATCATCAGCAGTACTGCACAGAGTGTTTTCAAAATTGTTGTGTTGTTCATAGTCATGCCGTAGTCCCTTATTTAATCACTGCAAATTTTCCGATATGCTCTCCAACCGTGGGCGCATCCACATGAAAAATGTACAGACCATACGCTACTTCCATTCCATCTTCAGAAATCAAATCCCAGGAGAGGGAACCGTTATTTACCGTGCTGTTGTGGTGTAACGTCTTCACCAATGCACCTGCAATAGTGTAAATTCGGATCGTGCATTGAGGCGGTAGATTAATAAAATCAATTTTTCGATCACCGCGGCCGGATTGGTACAGTGTTCGTCGTTCCCATTTTGCCGTAGCCACATAGGGATTGGGAACAACGGAAATGTTTTTCAGCTGACTTGATGCAAGTGCCGGATCTACGCGGGATGAACGTGTTTTGAATTCAAAAAAATCTCCGCCAGCAAATTGTTTTTTTGTGCGAATAATGAATTTATCTCCTTCGGCAGGCGGTATCGCTGAAACCGGCGGAAGAAAATATGACAACTTGTAACAAATTTTAAATTCCGACTCGCTACGGAACGCTTCTAGAATTCTTATCGTATCGCCAGACGAAAAATTGTTTGAGCCGTCAACATCTTGGATAAGAAATTTGGCTTTGTAGCCGCTGGTGGTGTTGGTAATGGTAAAATTCACCGGAGCTTTAATGTAGGTGGCGCCATCGCTCAATGCGGCAGTATCTTGTATAGTATCAAAAAATCTTATCTCGTAATCTGCCGGCCATACCGCGTTCAATGCTGAAAACGATCGATCGATTGACGCTTTCATAAATGCATTTGTTTTTTTGTTGGCCGCCCATCCTGTTGCTGTATCAATAATAGCGATAACGGTATCGTTACTAATGGCAATCGTCAAACCATCAAACGCAATGCTTGGTGTCGTCGGCCCTATCTTTTTTATATCGGTAGTTTGAACAACGGTATCTATTGTACCAAGGGAATCGCGGAGAACACGATAGGACTTTGTTTTGTACTGCGGCAATCCGCCCAGCGAATCGAACTCCACTTTATACACTGCCCCTTCAATAATGGCATAAGGATTGACAATGGAAACCGACATCGATCCTGTGCCGACACCTTGTTTGAGACTGGCTGTTGAGCCCACGATTTGCGGGGGAACGTATCCTGCCGCTTGCGCCGTCGGCACTACCACAGCGCAATTTTGATCGACAAATTTAAGAGTGCCGTTAAAATCTTCCTGAATTTGTTTGGTGCATTCCGAAACAGAAATCCCTCCTATCGCGCCATTTATCGAATCCATTTTGTTGGGAAAGACACCTCGATCGTACGACACAAGAGCATAGTAGTATCTGATACCGTTTTGTACGGTTGTATCAACAAAGGCATGTTCCAAACCGGTATCGTCTCCTCGCCAGTAGTGCGCACCATTGATGCCTGTTGGATCGGGACCTTTAATGCCGTTGACCAAATCCCATTGTTTGATTGGTTTCCAATACTTTGCGTCTCCTTTTGCATCGGTAATTGTTTTTACATCTTGAAACTCCGGTTCGGTGCTTCGGTACAGAGCATATCCTTCAAAATCAAATTCCTTTAACAGACGATCGTAAGACTTTTCGGCGGCATCGTCCCAATACAAATAAACCTTTTTATTTCCGGCAACAGCCGTCAGTTTAGGTTTCAACGGCGGTTCGGCAAAGTTATAGTTGGCGTTGTAGATATTGCGCACGGTTTCAAGATTGAATAACAGATCTTCAAAATCATCTCCCCAGAGAAGAGCAAACGAAAATCGTTCACGCTGTCTTTTTTTCAGTGGAAAGGGACCAGAGGCAAATACCATGCTGATGTTGGCATTGCGAATGGAAGTATCTTTGAATCCTTCGGTCATTTTTCTCCACATCACCGGATCGTTTTTCGGCCACACACCGCTGGGACCTTTATCGGCTAACAAACCAATGTACGCTGATTGAAGCCCAATTTGATCTGATTCATCTTTATCTGTTTTATCAAAGTAAGGCTCTCCTAACGTTGGCAGTCCGTCTCCTTCGCCTTCATCTGGTCCGTTGTATTGCGGATCAAATGGTCCTACGCCATCTTTACCAAGGTCGTCGTTCAATGGTTCATCGGGATCCCATTTCCCATTTAAGTTTTTATCACTAAAGGGGCGCCAATCTCCGTCATTATCTATTCCATCGTCCCGTCGTTCATCTATCAAGCCATCTTCATCATCGTCGATACCATTCAAGGCATTACCCGGGCTTTCCAAATATGCCTGACCGTAGTAACCGGTTTTGTAGTTATCGGGTAAGCCCTTGCCCGAGGGAGCCCATGCCCACGCCAGATCGAGCGTACGGTTAAACATGGCATCGTTTTGTGTAGAACCGACACTCGGATCGGTATAAAAACCAAACGCTGTTGAATCATAATCGTAGTCCGACATGTTAATGATATCGTAATGCCAGAAGATGCAATCTTCTGCAAGTACATGAGTCCACTGAAATGCCCGAATTTCCACCCGTAATCCCAAGCCGCCACGTGTTGAGTCGGATTTAATGGGATAGAAGCCGTACGGCACGCGGGTAAACTCTTTATCTTGTGAGTCATCGACAACAAAAAATGTTTCCGCTTGTGCGTTGTTTACACCACGCCCAAAGTAG
>JBFMDF010000139.1:0-5773 GCA_040753935.1 Bacteroidota bacterium
TGGGCAATGCCGACCTGTGTTCCTTCAATCACCCCAATCACATCCATCACCGAAATCTGGTCGGCACTGCGCGCAAGTGTATAACCGCCCATTGCTCCCTGATGAGACAAAATCAATTTCCCGCGGGTTAGTTTCTGCATTACTTTGGCAAGCACTTCGTTGGGAATGTTATATTTGTCCGCGATCTCTTTCACGGTTGAAATCTGATTGTTCACCGAGGCAATGTGCCGGATGGCGATTAAACCATATTCAACTTTTTTCGATAACTTGAGCATATATTCAAATACGACTATTGCAGTCCTATTTCATTCCAAAAAAAGAGAAGAACTCGAATCTATTAACAACATTGATAAGATTATCGTTTCGATTGTTCTTCTTTCTGAATAAAGATAACTGATTTTGGACTAAAATGAAAGATTTTTTCGAAAAAATTTATGACGAAACTTGGCTTAGAATTTGCGATATTTCAATTGCTCTTTGGTAGGAGAACCCGAGAAAAAAACCAACAATTTGTTCCAAAAAAGATATGACAACAACACAATTAGCAGACATTTTAGGCGACATTCAGTTATCAAAAAAAGAATTAGACGGCATTCACACTATTGCCGTGATCGGTTTGGGGGTGATGGGACAAGGAATTGCGCAAACTGTAGCAACTGCCGGCATTGAAGTCATTGCTGTAGAAAAATCGGAAAAGCGGCTTCACCATCAATTAAAAGCGCTTGATGAATCGCTCGACAATGAAATTCATCGTTGGACGATGACGAAAAGCGAGAAAAGAGCGATCCTTGCGCGGATTAAAGGAACAACAGAACTCTCTTCCGTTGCCCATATACCGGTTGTTATTGAAGCGGTCGATGAGAATTTTGAATTGAAGAAAAAATTGTTCCATGAACTTGATACGCTGTGCGACCCGAACACCATTCTTATTTCCAACACCTCAACGCTCAGTCTTTCGAAACTTGCCGCATCAACAAAACGAGCGGATAAAGTTATCGGCATGCATTTCTTGAATCCGGTACCGAAAGTGCCACTGGTTGAGTTGGTGCGCGGAATGAAAACCTCCGATGAAACATTTCATGTAGTGCAAAAACTTGCACAACGTTTAGGTAAAACACCCATTGAAGTCTTTGAATACCCCGGTTTTGTTACCACACGCATCATCATCCCCTTGTTGAATGAAGCGATGTACATTTTAATGGAAGGTGTAGCTACTGCAGACAGTATTGATACAGCAATGCGGTTGGGATATGAATTCCGCTACGGACCATTGGAACTTGCAGATATGATGGGACTGGATGAGGTGCTGGCGTGGATGGAGTCGTTATTCCACGAACTGGGTGAAGCAAAATACCGCCCGTGCCCCCTCCTGCGGCAGATGGTACGAAAAGGAAAACTCGGAAAGAAAACGGGGGAAGGATTTTTCAAATACGATGAACATGGTAAAAGAATTGTAGAGTGATTTTCGTTCCAATATTCAGAACTCGAGAATTATATCAGAAACAGTTGTCGCTCCGAGCGGAGTCGATGCGAAGCATCCTTCGGAGGAGCGACTAAAATGTAACAATCCGTTATGCCTCGACTTTACTCAGCAGGTCAGACTATATATGTCGCTCCGAGCGGAGTCGAGGAGCGACAACAACAATTGTTAAGAACTTAAAAGAGAAAAAAAATGAATATCTTAGTTTTAAACTGCGGAAGTTCTTCCGTTAAATATCAATTGATTGATGTGGACAAGAAAAAATTTCTTGCCAAAGGAAGCGTTGACCGTATCGGTATGAGCGGCGCGGTACTGACAAACATTCGTGCCGATGGCGATGAAATTAAAATCACCGGAGATATTCTCGATCATACAATTGCCATCGAGTACATTCTTGCCGTACTTCTCAGCAAGAATCACGGCGTCATCACATCGAAATCAGAAATTCATGCTGTCGGCCATCGCGTGGTGCACGGTGCAGAAACATTCACCGGTTCTGTACTGATCACTGATGAAGTGATCAAAGGTATCCGCGATAATTTTGAAATCGCTCCTCTGCACAATCCGCACAACCTTCGCGGTATCAACGCCTGCCAAACGCATCTGCCGGATATTCCGCAAGTCGGTGTGTTTGATACAGCGTTTCATCACGAAATTCCGCCGTATGCGTATGTGTACGGCATTCCCTATTCACTCTACACACAATACAAAATACGCCGCTACGGATTTCACGGCACAAGTCATGCGTACGTTGCTCATCGCGCCGCTGAATTGATGAAAAAGGATATTAAAAAATTAAAACTCATCACCTGCCATCTCGGCAACGGATGCAGTATTACGGCAATTGATAAAGGAATTTCCGTCGATACCTCAATGGGATTTACACCGTTAGAAGGATTGCTGATGGGAACACGCAGCGGCGATATTGATCCATCTGTGATCCTCTACGTGATGGCAAAAGAGGGATTGAACTATTCGGAAGCGAATACACTGCTAAACAAACATAGCGGTCTGCAAGGTATTTCCGGCGTCAGCAGTGATATGCGTGAAATTATCACTGAGATGAATCAAGGAAACAAAAAAGCAAAACTTGCGTTTGATGTATTCTGCTACAGGGTGAAAAAATATATCGGCGCGTACGTAGCAGTACTTGGCGGACTTGATGCGATTGTGTTTACCGGAGGCATTGGCGAAAACAGTCCGGACGTGCGAAAATCTGTCTGCGAAAATTTGGAATATCTGGGAATTGAAATCGACAAATCTGCAAACACCTCAAAAGAAAAAGAGAAAGCAATCCACTCCTCAAAATCAAAAACCTCTGTCTTTGTCATTCCGACGAACGAAGAATTGATGATTGCCTTGGAAACAAAAGAAGTGGTTCAGCAAACAAAAAAGAAGTAGCGTCTCAGAATTTCTATTACTCAAATAAAAAAACCGTCATCTTCCTCGTTGACGGCTTGAAACATCTAAAACATTGTTTGTCATCAGGTGTTGTCACACCTCGGCTCCGCTCGGTGTGACATTGTAGGTAATCATCATGCTTCGACTACGCTCGGTATGACACTGTAGGTAATCATCATGCTTCGACTACGCTCAGTGTGACACTGTAGATAATCATCATGCTTCGACTACGCTCCGTGTGGCACTGTAGGTAATCATCGTGGTTCGACTACGCTCTGTGTGACACTGTAGGTAATCATCGTGGTTCAACTTCGCCGTTCAAGGCGGGCCTGCCCGACTTCGCCATTCAAGGCGGGCCTGCCATGATAGGCTCATCCGAAGGATTCAAAGAATGCTTCGCATCCTTCGGATGAATTTTTCAGATGCTTCGGTTTTTCTGTTTTCATTCCGCTCAGCGTAACTTATTGGATCATCTTTTGAGACTGTTACTAACTACTTTTGCGGTATCATCACTGCTACAAATCGGGGTGAACCCTGCGGTCCTTTTACCCTTAACAGCAACGCGTCACCTGCCTTTTTCGACTTCACAATTTTCTCAAACTCGGAAACTGTTGTAACAGGTTTTTTATCTGCTTCAAGGATAATGTCGTTTTCACGTAATCCCCGTGAGAACGCTTCGCTGTACGTTTTGACGCTGGCGACCAATACACTGCTGTTTACCTCGCGGTCTTTCATCAACCGTGCATCCGCTTTCCGTACTGAAAAGCCGAGCGATTCAAATTCAACTGTTCGTGCCGACGATTCTACAACGGTACCTTCTTCTTCCTCCTCATCGTTTTGATTGACAGCAACGGTATTGTCATTGCGGGCACGAAGCGTAACGGTCTTTTCAATTTTCTTCTCATCACGCCAAATCACCAGCGTTACTTTGTCTCCTGGATGTTTGCTGGCAATGTAGGTTTGCAATTCGTTTGGCGCTTTCAACGGTTTTCCGTCGATTGAAAGAATAATATCTCCCGCTTTTATCCCCGCTGCTTTTGCCGCTTCGCCAATCACTTCCTGCACAAACACACCCTCCACTTTGTTGAGACCATTTGCTTTTGCAAGAGTTTCATCGACCTGTTGGATTGATACACCGATGTATCCGCGCTCTACTTTCCCATGAAGAATCAAATCTTCTGCAACACTTTTGGCAAGATTGATAGGAATGGCAAACGAATATCCTTGATAGCGCTGATTGGTGGTAGCAATAGCAGTGTTAATGCCAATGACTTCACCGTAAATATTGACCAGTGCACCGCCGCTATTGCCAGGATTCACTGCGGCATCGGTTTGAATAAAGTTCTCAATGCCGTAATTATCCTGAATAATTCTAATACTTCGGCCGAGGTAACTGATGATTCCAGCGGTAACCGTTGATGTTAATCCGAGCGGATTGCCGATGGCAAGCGCCCACTGCCCTACCTGCAACTCATCCGAATTCCCTAACATTGCAACAGGAAGATCTCTCCCATCAATTTTGATGACAGCAACATCGGTTAACGGATCTGTTCCGACCAGTTTTGCTTTGAACCGACGTGTATCATTCAGAACAACTTCAATACCATCCTCTGCCGCATCTTCCACCACGTGATTGTTGGTGATGATGTATCCATCTTTAGTCACAATGACTCCGGAGCCGGACCCTTGTGTTTGTCCTTCAGGCATGCGAAAAGGAAAGTCCGGAAAGAATTTAAAAAATTCATCAGTGTGAGGATTTTTCTTTGCCTTCGTTGTCACGATGAGAGAAACAACCGATGGTGTGGCTTTCTTTGCAACATTCACAAAAGCTTCGTTTGCGGCTTGAAGATTCAAATCGGTCTTCTGTGGTTTTTCATCCGAACCGAGTTTGATGCTTTTCTGTTGCGCAAACCCAAACGGTGTTCCGTCAAAATCAGAAACAAGTACTGCGCCAAAAATAATACCGATCGTAATAAATACGATTGCTGCCAAAATAGAACGTTTCATAGTGATCTACTCTCCTAAAAATACTGTTAGTTTTACTGTGTCGAATATAACAATGAAAGTGACCTCAAAGTTCTAACACCCTCGATATGGTACCGAAGGTACGATTGCAATACGGCAAGCGCATCTTGCTGTACCGATGGAATCAAAGTCAACAACGGAGATTTCTGAATCTCGTTGCTCTGGAGGTAGTACAGCGATTTCACTACACCACCTTGTATCTCCATTCCACTGGAATGATGCGCCACCACACATTCAGGACAAATAATCTTTCCATCGGACAATCTGATCCGCGAAGCGCCTGTTGACACTGCATCAATCGTTTTTCCACATAACAAACATTTCGATAGCGTCAATCCGAATCCGAAGTGATCAAATAACTTCACCATAAATGAGAGAAAAACGTTGAGATGATTCCGTGGTGCCTCGTTAACGGTTTGCAATGCCTGCACCAACAAGTTGTACACCATTTCATTTTCCTCTTCATCGTGCATCACCATATTCACCAGTTCAATCAACGCCAAGCCGGTAAACATTCTGTCGGAATGATTGTGTAATTCGTTGAGCGCCACCGCAATCTCACTTTTCGACAGCAGATGCAGCTCTCTCTGCTGTTTTTTGTACACCACCACCGAGGAAATCGACATCGGCTCGAGCGAAGAACCAAATTTATTCTTTTGACTCCGGACTCCTTTGGCAATCACTTTAATCTTGCCGAATTTTTTTGTGTAGAGCGAAACGATTTTACTCGTATCGCGATACTTCATCGTGTGAAGTACAACGCCGTCAGTCTGAACAATCATTGTTTCACCGCCTGCTGTAGTGATTCATCAAACGGAGGACGATGAATTCCCTTCTCGGTAATGATGGCGGAGATGTACTCATTCG
>JBFMDF010000140.1:0-5735 GCA_040753935.1 Bacteroidota bacterium
TTCGTCCCTACTTATAGCAATCTATTTCAGCAAATCCTTATACATCTTTTCGGTTGCTTTCAAATCGTTTTCAAACTCGATGAGCTGAATCAAGTCGTACACCAACGGACCAAATGCTTTCTCGTGCAGATTGACCGTGTCGAGATGTTTCTGGCAAAGTGTGATTCCATTTTTATAGAACGGAGAACTTTGCGAACTGCCGTTTTCGGTTTCTACAATAAACAACACTTCAACATCGTTCGAATTGCCACAGCCGGGCCATTGACAGCAGCCTTTATCTCGCTGATAGACATAGGTGCGCAATTCTTCGTTGAAGTTTGGTCCGTGTTGTGTAGGAGGAGGCATATGTTTCATGGTTGTGCGTGCAATATAGTCTTTTTGAAATAGAAGGCAAGAGACAAAAAGCACAAAAAAAATTATTTGTGAATTACTGCCACATTCAAGCTTTTGGGCAGTATGGAAATGTCAATTTTCTTAATATTCAGACCGAAAATTTCACCGTCTCCGTGGACAGGGAATGGTTTGTCAGATTCGATGGAAATCGTCTCGGTATCAAAAGTATCCACAATACTTTTTCGTACGTGTCCTCCGGTCATTGTCGATGGAAGAATTGGAAGAACAGTGAGGACTGAATTTCCTCTTACACAACAAACTTGAAATTTCCCGTCGTCCGGCACAGCATCCGGCGTCACTTTAAATCCACCTCCTTCCCACATCCCATTACCGACACAAACAAGAAAGTAATTGTCGTCCTTTCGGTATTCAGTTGAAGCAACAGTGAACCGATGCGGATGATATCCCACCAATGTCTGTACCAGTGCAACCGCATACAACGGAATGCCGCGTAGCCAAGTTATTTCGGCAACGTGATACGCAACAGCGGCGTCAAATCCTACCCCAAGAGTGTTGAAAAAATACCGCTCGGCAGTCGTTCCGTCATCAAAAAATACTTTCGCCTTGCCGCAATCAAATTGCGTTCGTTTCGACGAAAGAACAAGATCGATAACATGTTGAATCTTCGACGGCGCGTTGACTAAACGGGCGAAATCATTTCCCGAACCCTCACTCAGCACGGCAAGTGTTGCCGGAGTATTCACCAAGCCCGATGCAACCTCATTCACCGTCCCGTCTCCGCCAACAGCAACGACATAGTCGCTTGTATTAGACGCCTCACGGGCAAGTTCTGTTCCATGTCCCGGTCGTTCCGTAGAAAGTATCGTATGCGGTACTGAATTATTCTGTAACCGAAGAGAAAGTTTTTCAGCGAGATGTTTTGCTTTGCCTCGACCCGCCGCTGGATTGACGATGAATGTTACGTGATGGTGTATTGACATTATTCGTATCTCAGCGCTTCGATGGGATTGAGTTGTGCCGCTCTCCGCGCCGGATAAAATCCAAAAAAGATTCCCACCGCCGCTGAAAAAAGAAAGGCGAGTGCAATAGATTCAGGTGAGACAAGTGTGGTCCAGCCTGCAATGGATGAGATGAGGTGTGAAGTTACAATTCCGAGCGTTACGCCAAGCACACCACCCAATAGACTGAGGGTAATCGCTTCGATGAGAAATTGCGAAAGAATGTTTGTGCCGGTTGCGCCAACCGACATGCGTATACCGATTTCCTTTGTACGTTCTGTCACTGAGACGAGCATAATGTTCATAATGCCAATGCCGCCAACAATAAGCGAAATAGATGCAATAGATGCAAGTAACACTGTCAGCACTTGGGATGTGGATTGCGCGGCATTGGCAATTTCCGTTTGACTGCGTACCGTAAAATCGTTTTCTTCCCACGGTTGCAATTTGTGTTGCACACGAAGCACCTCGGTAATCTGTTCGATGGCTTCATTCATTCTTTCTTCGCTTACTGCAGATGCCAGCAGACTGCCGAAGAAAAATTGGCCCATCAATTTTCTTTGAACCGTCGTTGCCGGAGCAACGATGATGTCGTCCTGATCGTTCCCTTGGGCTGACTGTCCTTTCACTGCCAACACACCGACAACTTTGAAGGGCATTTTTTTGATGCGGATAACTTTCCCGACCGGATCTTCCCCTTTAAACAGATTATCAACTATCGTCTGCCCAACAACACAGACTTTAGTAGCGCCACGAACATCCGCTTCCGTGAAATACTGTCCGCCGGAAAGGGGCCAACTTCTTATTTCAAAATATTCCGGCGTCACGCCCATAACAGCGGTACGCCAATTCATTTCTTGATACACAATCTGCGCACCGGTGCGAAGTGACGGTGTTATCAGCGCTACAGAAGGACAATGAGCGCGAATCGCTTCAATATCCTGTTCGGTCAGCGTTGTCGCCGATCCCAACCCAGTTCTTACCCCCTGTTGATTTGTGGAGCCGGGAAAGATAAGAATGACATTGGTGCCAAGCGAAGCAATTTGATCTTTGATATTTTTTTGCGCGCCGTTACCGACTGCCATCATCGCAATTACTGCCCCGACCCCGATGATGATGCCGAGCATCGTTAAGAACGACCGCATTTTGTTGCGCGACAGTGATACGAATGCTATTTCAACAATATCGAAAAATCCCATATGAGTCAGAACCGACGAGGCATTCCGCCCGGATTTCGTTGTTGATTAAATGGTGAAGTTGTTTGTACCTGTGCCGTTCGCTGAGTTAGTGTTCCGATAACAATTTCCTGACCTTCATCAAGTTTTCCGCGTACAATTTCAGTGTATGTTCCGTCCGTTAATCCGGTACGAACCATAATAGGCTCGAGTTTTTTATTTTTGTTCATCACCCACACCCTTCCAAATCCGCGCGAAGCCATACGTTGCTGAAGTGCCTGAGGATCGAAATTTCCTCCTCCTGCTCCGCCAAATCGTTCGCGCATCATACGCCAGCGTTCGGAACGCGTCGAGTCATTCCCTGCTAATTGGCGGGTTGAATCTTTCTTCGTCTCAATCAATTCTTCCGGCGGATTGAATCGAAGAGCGAGTGTTGGAACTTTGAGCACAGATTCTTTTTTTGTTACTAAAATTGTCACCGTCGCAGTCATTCCCGGCAGCAGTTTCAAATCTTCATTCGGCACATCGATAATAACAGTGTAGTTCACCACATTTTGTTCCACCTTCGGAGAAAGTCGAACCTGACGCACCGTGCCGCGGAACACTTGTTCCGGATAAGCATCAACAGTAAAGGTTACCGTTTGACCCGGTTCAACTTTTCCGATGTCCGCTTCGTCGACACTTGCCTGCACCTGCATTTTGGTAAGATCGTTAGCAATGGTAAAGAGTGTTGGTGCGGAAAGACTTGCCGCTACGGTCTGTCCTACGTCCACAGCGCGTGAAATAACAACGCCATCAATTGGTGATTTGATTGTTGCATACCGGAGATTGATTTTTGCCCGCTCAAGTTGCGCTTCAGTTTGGCGTCGCGCCGCTTTGCTTGTTTCGTATTGCGTCAGTGCTGCATCGTAATCGGCCTGCGATGCGAGTCCTTTTTCGAGTAAAGTTTTTATCCGTTCATAATTTCGTGCCGCTTCGTTGTACTGAGCAACCGCCTTCTGCATACTTGCTTCAGCATCGCGAACGCTTGCCTCTAAAAACGTGGGGTCAATCTGCGCAACGATTTGCCCCTTCTTCACTTTGTCGTTAAAATCAACATTGATTTTGGCAATGGTTCCCGACACCTGTGAACCGACTTGCACCGTTGTTACTGCGCTCAACGTACCGGTTGCCGTAACAACTACTTGGATATCACCGCGAGTGACTTTTTCGAACCGCAGTTGAATCTCTTCGCTTTTACTGTTGTTGACTAAGTAATAGCCGGTAGCACCAAGAACTAGTACTGTTCCGAGAATTGAGTAGAGAATTTTCTTTTTCATTGTACCTGTCGGATTGTTTATCTGCGCCTTTTTGACACACACAAGGGGAAAGAAGTTTAGTAAAAACTCCACACAGAGACAACAAGACCGAGAAATTTATTCCATCAAACGGAAGAATTACAAGGAAGTGAACAGACAGGCATCTGAACTCCAACGTGCGACTCACCTTCAGGGTAAATCGCACGTTGACCTTACTTGCTTTCTATTGCTTCAACTGCACAAATTGCTGCCATATTGACGATGTCGGTAACTTCGGCAAAATGCTGCAGAACGTGAACCGGCTTTGCCATTCCCATTAAAATTGGTCCAATAATTTCCGCTTCTCCAATTTTTCCCATGAGTTTGTACGAAGTGTTTGCCGCATTCAAATCAGGAAAGATAAGTACATTGGCGCCTTGTTTGAGTGTGCTGAATGAGTATTCTTTTTCAATCATTTCGGGATTAACTGCAACATCCGCCTGCATTTCGCCGTCAACAATTAACTCCGGATTTCGTTTGCGAAGTAGTTCTGTTGCCACACGAACTTTCTCTGCTTGTGGATGCTTGGTACTGCCAAAGTTGCTAAACGAGAGCATGGCAATACGCGGAACAATATCCAACTGTTGAACCGTTGATGCAGCAAGCTGCGCAATCTCGACGAGCGTTTCAGCATCAGGATCGATGTTCACGGTGGTATCGGCAAAGAAATACGTTCCTTTCTTCGCAATAACAGCGTACATACCGGCAACACTTTTTACGCCGGGCTTCGTACCAATCACTTGTAAAGCCGGACGAATGGTATCGGGATATGTTGTCGTTAGTCCGCCAATGACGCCATCAGCATAGCCGAGTCGAACCATCATCATAGAAAAATATACTCGCTGGTTCATCGTCTTTTCGGCATAAAATCTGGTTACACCTTTCCGCTGGCGGATTTTGTAATATTCATTCACAAACTTTTCATGGTCGCGGAATGTTTTTGGGTCAATGATTTCCACGCTACCGTTAAAATCTAAATGATTGTCCTGAATAAGTTTTTCAATGCGGTCCTTTGCGCCGACGAGTATCGGTTTAACGAGGTCTTGATCAACTAAGATTTGTGCTGCCCGGAGAATTTTTACTTCTTCTCCTTCCGGGAACACAATCCGTTGTTTCTTTTGCCGTGCTTTGTGGAAGATAAAGTTCATAAACTGTTTCGAACGCCCAAGTCGTTCTTCCAAACTATCGGCATATTTTCTCCAATCGGTTATCGGTTGTCGTGCAACGCCTGTTTCTACAGCCGCTTTGGCGACTGCCGGTGCCACCCACCGAAGCACGCGCGGATCGAGCGGTTTGGGAATGATGTATTCCTTTCCAAAACGAATCGGTTCACCACCGTACGCTTTAATGACAGAATCCGGCACATCTTCTTTAGCAAGATTGGCAAGCGCACGGGCTGCAGCAAGTTTCATTTCTTCGTTAATCGTTGTTGCACGCACATCGAGTGCGCCGCGGAAAATAAACGGAAAGCCAAGCACATTGTTGACTTGGTTGGGATAGTCCGATCTTCCGGTTGCCATAATAATGTCGCTGCGAGCACTGAACGCCTCTTCCGGAGTAATCTCCGGATCAGGATTTGCCATCGCAAAGATAATTGCATTCGGCGCCATCGATTTTACCATTTCTTTCGTCACACAATCCTTCACCGAGAGGCCGAAGAAGACATCGGCGCCAACCATGGCATCAGCAAGTGTTCGGGCTTTTGTATCGGTTACAAATTCTTCTTTGTATTTATTCATCCCTTCCTTGCGTCCTTTGTACAGAACTCCCTTCGTGTCGCACATAATGATATTCTCTTTTTTCACACCAAGAAGCATGTGAAGTTTTGCGCACGCCATTGCAGAAGCGCCGGCGCCGTTGTAGACCACTTT
>JBFMDF010000141.1:0-5735 GCA_040753935.1 Bacteroidota bacterium
CGATTTTTGCCGAATATCCTACTTTTTTGAGTGTAAAATATTAAAGCATTCACCTTTTTATTGCATCTGGCTTACCCTTCTTCTATATTTATCCACATTTTATTTCGCTTCGTTATTGTATGACGCTCAGCCAAACAACAAAAGCTCTTCTTTCAGAGATCAATGCAGCATCGGGTCATCGGCTGCAACGTTCGATGGATCTTGGAGTTCTTCTTGAACTTGCTCACCAGCATGCCTTGCACACCGTGTTGGACGATCTTGCGTTCTGTGCGAAGTTTCTCAGCAAATCGTTCGATCTGATGAAACGTATCGGCAAAGAAGCGGAAGGTTACGACAAACTGGAAACAGAATTCACGGCACAATTGAAAAAATCTCATACGCTTATCAATCGCTTGCTGGAAAATGCTGACGCACTGACAACATCGCATTTTGCCGGCATGTATCTTTCGATGGATACCATTGCCATGCAGAATTTAATGCAGTTGTTTCACGACTTGAGTTGGTACAAAAATTACTTAATAGATCAATCACATAGTTAGGTTACGTTAACGCAGCAAGTTGTTGACCGACCCACCACAAAGGAAGGGCATTTCTATGGCGAAGAAAACAAAAAAACACGCCGCAAAAAAAACAACACAACGTTCCGTTAAAAGAAGTAAACCGAAACTGCGTCCAAAGCAAAAGCACAAGGACATCGCACGCAAACGCAGTGTTCCAACGCCAAAGAAGAGACACGCTATTGCTACGACATCAGCACCATCTGCTGAAACATCTGGGCAATCTGCGACACCACCGAGGCATAACCCGTACTATGATGTTCTGCGGAACTTTGAGATTGCCGCGAAGAAAATTAACTTGAGCGATGAATTGTCTCTTCTCATTAAAACGCCTGACCGGGAGTTACGGGTAGAGTTGCCGGTGTTAATGGACGATGGAAAACTGCATTCGGTGATTGGCTATCGCGTTCAGCATAACAATGCGCGGGGACCATATAAAGGCGGCATTCGATATCACCAAGATGTTGATCTTGACGAAGTGCGTGCTCTTGCCTCGCTGATGACGTGGAAAACCGCCGTGGTCGATATACCGTTCGGCGGTGCCAAAGGCGGCATCACCATTGATCCTACCAAACATACCGCAGGGGAGATGGAACGGGTAACGAGGGAGTTTACTGCTCGCATTGATAATATCATTGGCCCGTTAGAAGATATTCCTGCTCCCGATGTCAACACAAATGCACAAACCATGTCGTGGATGATGGATGAATACAGTAAGCGTCATGGATATTCACCTGCAGTGGTAACCGGTAAACCTGTCGAACTCGGCGGTTCGCTCGGAAGAGAAGAAGCAACCGGACGCGGCGTATGTATTGCCCTGCGTGAAGCGGCAAAAACATATAAGTTCGATTTAAAAAAGATTACTGTGGCAATTCAGGGATTCGGCAATGTTGGTTCACATACGGCGAGAATTTTAGAACAAGAAATGGGTGTGAAAGTTGTTGCCCTGAGTGATGTGAAAGGAGGAATATACAATCCGCGCGGCATTAAGTATGCCGATGCCGTAGCACAGGTAAAAAACACCGGCAGTGTGGTTGGATTGAAAGGATGCGTAAAATTAACAAACGAAGAATTGCTCGAGTTGAAATGCGATGTGCTCATCCCTGCGGCATTGGGTAATCAACTTCGTGCTGATAATGCAAACAATGTGAAGGCAAAGATGATTATTGAGGCGGCAAACGGACCAACTACTGTTGAAGCGGATGAAATCTTCGCTTCGAAACATATTCCCGTCATTCCTGATATTTACGCCAACGCCGGCGGCGTTACGGTAAGTTACTTTGAGTGGGCGCAGAACATGCAGCAGTTCAAGTGGGAATATCCGCGTGTGGTAAGCGAGTTGGAAAAAATCATGACGCACAGTTACCAAGCCGTACTGCATACTGCTGAAAAATACAAGGTCCCGATGCGTATCGGTGCGTTCATTCTTGCCGTGGAGCGCGTTGCGAAAGCGGCGAAGTTACGAGGGGTATAAAAAGTCTTTTCTATAAGTTCTGCATCCACAACAGAAAGGGGAGGAATTACTGAATAACGTCACAGTAAAGGATTGGAAGGGGATTCGTTTGGCATGCTGACCCGTTACGAGTTTTTATCGGTTCGTCTCGAAGAGTCCTTCGGAGAAGGTGAAAATAACTATTGTAAAAATTGTGTGAACAAAAACTGATTTCATCAGACATTTTCCACTTTTTTCTTTTTCTCACACCTGATTTTTTCCTACTTTAGTGTACCAAAACTACTTCTTCCCATGAAAAACATATTTATTCTTCTTATCGTTTTTTCCTCATTTCTTTCTTCTCAAGTTCGTACCGGTATTGATGTACTTCGCGAATCGCAGTTCGTACAGTTAAAAGGAAAACGTGTCGGCCTCATCACCAATCCCACCGGCATTGCCTCCGATTTTCGCAGTACGATTGATATTCTCGCTTCAGCAAAAAATGTTACGCTGGTTGCATTATTCGGACCCGAACATGGTGTGCGCGGTGATGTTCCCGCCGGCGGATACATTGAATCATACACCGATTCTCTTACCGGACTGCCTGTGTATTCGCTCTACGGAAAAACGAGGAAACCGACTTCCGAAATGTTGCAAGGAATAGATGTGCTTGTGTACGATATTCAGGATATTGGTTCCCGGTCATACACGTACATCAATACGATGGCGAATGCGATGGAAGCGGCGGCGGAAAACAATATTGAATTTGTCGTGCTCGATCGTCCAAATCCGCTGAGTGGAAATCGTGTGGAAGGGAATCTGCTCGATCTGAAATTCCGTTCGTTCGTCGGACAGTATCCGGTGCCGTATGTGTACGGAATGACCTGCGGCGAATTTGCAACGATGCTGAATGAAGAAGGATGGTTAGAAGGAGGGAAAAAATGCAAACTGACAATCATCAAAATGAAGAACTGGAAGCGTTCGATGCATTGGGAAGAAACAGGTTTGCCGTGGGTGCCCACTTCTCCGCATATTCCACATGCGCTGAATGCTGTTCATTATTCCACCAATGGAATTATTGGTGAATTGCAAACGGTCAACATCGGCGTTGGCTACACGATGCCGTTTCAACTCATTGGCGCGGAGTGGATAAACGGAATGAAACTTGCCGACGTGCTGAATGCAAAACATCTTCCCGGTGTTTATTTTCGACCGTTGTCGTACAGACCGTTCTACGGAAATCAACAGGGGAAACAACTACAGGGGGTGCAGATTCACATCACCGATTTGCAACAAGTGAACCTGACCAATCTCAACATTCACCTTCTTGAGGCACTCATCAACCTTTATCCGCAGAAAAATCCATTTGCTCTTGCTGATTCACATCGCATTGCAATGTTCGACAAAGTAATGGGAACTGACGAGGTGCGAAAGAAATTGATGAGCGGCGTCTCTGCCGATGCAATAATTGCCTCATGGCAGAAAGAAGTGTCGGAGTTCATGAAACTGCGAACAACGTATTTGCTGTATGAATAAACTCTTGCTCAATGTTCTTGTTCTTTTTTTTATTGTGCAGAGCAATAGTGTAACGGCTCAACCACAATCGTCGTTCTTTACCTCTGATTCACTTCTGATAGTTGTTCCGTTTAAGGATCATTCCGGATTCAAAGGAAAGTGGAATATCAGTACCGATATTCCCCGATTGTTTGCCGCCTATATGAAAGAACGATTCCGTGTCGGCGTTGTCAATCCGGTTTCCGTTAAATCGTATTTGCAGTTGCAGGGTATTGACTCCTCACAATATCATCAATCGTCGGTGCTTCAGCAATGTGCAGAACATTTTAAGATTCGTTACCTTGTGTCTGCAACCATTCTTGATTTTTCTGTTGCCCGGTTTATGGTATCCGAAGTGCAGTTGGCGGGGTACGAAGCGTTTTCTGCTGAGGTGAGGATACGATTTTCTTTGTATGATGCGGCGCGTGCGGGAAAAATCGGTACGAATGCTATTGTGTATGAGGGAGAGGCAGAAGGAGTAGTGAAAGATCGCGGGTTGGGAATTACGCTCTTCGGAAAAAGAACAGAACGAACGACTGAATTTTATTCTCTCGATGAACTCGCCTTCGGTAGTGAACAGTTCAACCGCACAATCATCGGTGAAGCACTGCTGAAGTGTGCCGACGATCTTGGCACTAAACTTGAACGGGCAATTCCAAATCTCATCAGCAGGTCGGTGGTGCTCTCGTCTTCCGTTGTCCTCGATACGACAGCGGGCGACTCTTCGATTGTGCTCACCCGACAGTTGGTGAATGGAGAAATTGTGCTGGTTGACGGAAACGACGTGTTCATCAACCTCGGTTCGCAGGATGGCATAAAGGTTGGCGATCTGTTGCCGGTGGTTGTTGAGGGAACGCAGATAAAAGACCCGAAAACAGGTGATATTCTCGGCACGCGCGATGAAACAATCGGTGAAATCCAAATTATTGAAATCAGAGCGGAACATCTGGCGTTGGCGCTCATTATTTCCGGCAAAGAAAGGATAGAACCGAAGCAGCGTGTGAGAAAAGTTCTCATTCGTTGAATGATCTGTTTGTTCTTCTTATCTTTACAGTAATGAAAAACAAAATTTTTGCAGTTCTGTTAATTTCCAGTGCGGCCGTATGGTTCTATGCCATCATCATGCGAAATATTGCTGTCGGGAATGTCTTCGAATTCGGCACATTACAATTTCGCGCCGATCTTACTGATGAAAAGGAGCGAACGCTCTATTCATCAATTGTCCAATACGCAATCATCGGAGCCGCCTCATATACCGTGGTACTTCTTTCCGCCATTGCATTTAGTGCAACAACTGCCAAACCGGTAAAACAACGGGGATGGTTGCTGATGAGCATGATACTGTTTTTTCTTTTTGTGCCGGTAGAAGCGTACTGTTTCTGGCTTGACTGGAAATTGATTGGTTTGCAGTATTGGGGAACCTGGCCTCTTGAAGAATTTCGCAAAGCGTTGCTGAACAGAATGACTGCACTGGCAGGCCTACCGTTTATTGCCCAGTTGTGTTATTTTACCATACCACTGTTGATTATCTTTAAGCCATTGAAGAACACAGCATCACTATGACAGAAGAAGAACTTCTTTTGGAAATTGAGCAAGCCGCGCAGGATATCGGCGTACGCATTCGCTATGAGAAAGGGAATTTCGACGGCGGCTACTGTATTTTGCGCGACGAACGAATCATTGTTGTCAACAAAAAATTGTCCGAAAGGAAGAAGTGTTCCGTTATTGCGCAAGCGCTTGGTGAATACGGCATCGACAATGTGTACATGAAACCGGTTGTACGGACGTATGTGGAGGACGAAATTGTCCGTGCGCAGATGCAGACGTCGAAGAATGTTATCAAGCGTAAAGAACATACCGAAAAAGAAAACACTGCCGCTCACTCTCAGCCGACCGACGTACAGCAATGAATCTTCTTGTCATCAATGGACCGAACCTCAATCTGCTTGGTAAGCGCGAACCGCAGGTGTACGGCAGAGAAACGTTGCATGATATTCAGGAACATCTGAAAAAGAAATATCCGCACGTCAACTTCACGTTCTTTCAATCCAACCACGAAGGAGCAATTGTCGACGCGCTGCAATCGACAATCGGAAAGCAGTTCGACGGCATTATCATTAACGGCGGAGCATTTACGCATTATTCCTACGCTATTCGCGATGTCATTGCAATGCTTGCTATTCCAACGATTG
>JBFMDF010000142.1:0-5694 GCA_040753935.1 Bacteroidota bacterium
ATCGACCCAATCCCATCGGCATTTCTCTGTGCAAACTTATTGACGTGAACGGCAGATTTATCCGCGTGGAGAATCCGGATATGCTCAATGGAACGCCGGTGCTCGATATTAAACCGTACCTGCCAGAGATCGAAGCAATTCCCGATGCCAAATACGGTTGGATTGAAGAAATTGAGAAAGAGGGAATTCAGTTCGCCGTTGAAGTAAGCCAGTATGCACAGCGCCAAATTGAATGGTTTCAACAACGCCGTGCTGGGGACTTTATCGAACAGGTTATTCAGGTACTTTCGTTCGATCCGTTTCCTCATCCTTATCGCCGAATAGAAGAGGTTGGGAACGACGTCTATATGATCGCGCGGAAATCGTGGAGAATTCTCTTTTCAATTCACAATTCAATAGTGACGATAGAAAAAATTCTCAGTGGATATTCCGCTGACGCCGTGTATTCCAACAAAACGTTGCACGAGCGCGACTTGCACATTCAATTTCATCAAGAATGGATGCCGCATGAGAAGTAGTCAGCCGCGCCGTTTGTTCTTCATACTCATCGTCTGCGCTGTGAGCAGTTCCGCGCAAGTTCGGATTTTCGACCAGATTCAATTATTTCCCGACACCCAATATGTTTCCTCATTCCCTGCCGACGGCACTGCTCACCTGATGAGCATTGAAACTATAGAACTCACGCGCCGGTTCAAAGCGTCTCTGGGAACTGTTTTTCCTTATGTTCATGTGGAGCTCTTTGGAATGGTAACGCAATTCAGTGTGGGTGGTTCTGTGCATTTTGAAGTGAGTCCGGCAGGGCAGGCGCACATTGTTTCTGATGAATACTACGTTGACTATCTCATCATCGATATCCACGCATCGGATCATTATGTTTTGAGAATTGCCGGTGGACATACGAGCCATCATCTTAGCGACAATTGGTATGAACGATTGCACCTGGCGGCTGCTTTTCACTTTGCGCGGGATTATGTGAAGGCATACTGTGTTTATAGTGATGAGAATTTGTTGCTTTATGCCGGAGCAAATTACGGCTACATTGTTACCATCCAACAACGAATCGCAAAACCGTTGCATCTGCAGACCGGTGGAGAAGTTGGTATTGCCCGTTTGTGGGATGCTGTGCAGTTGTATTACGCGGCAGATATTAAAGCGCGTCAGGAGGCGGATTTCAGCGCTACAATTTCACAGCAATGCGGATTTAAATTTACTGCGAGCAATTCCAGAAATCTTCGCGCAGCATTTCAATTGCGGTACGGACTTGATGAGCGGGGACAATTTTTTCCACAACATCGTGTGCTGAGTACGGTAGGTGTGTACTTTGATTTGTAATGCAGATGTTACGCATTGACGAAGACAATCCGAAGGATTCAAAGCATGCTTTGCATCTACGATACGATGAATCGTACCTACGGTATTGTAGATAGATTCGTTGAACGGCTCATAGAGCGTAACATCAGTTTGTAATTCCTTGTGATATTTCAAAATTATCGCAATATTCCGACATACAGTAATTTTTCTCCACAGTCAATGTTAACCTCTATGAAATCTATCATCTCACTCCTCATTGTCGGGTTTATAGTATCTGCCATTGCTCAAGAAACGCAATCTATCTCCATCATCCCTGAGCCGCAGTCGGTCGTGGCGAAAACAGGTCATTTCAAAATCACTTCTGCAACAAAAATTATTCTCGGCACAGATAATTCTGCTGAACAGTTTGCCGCACAACAATTGAATGATGAAATCGAATCTCTGAAAGAATCTCAACTGAAAGTAACAGATGAAAACTCCATCCGAAAACTCTCTGCCAATTTTATTTTCATCGGAAGTCCGGGCACTGAGTTGGGAAAGAAGTTATTGAACGAACGCAAAGGAGCATTGACGCCGGCGATGAAATCAGAAGGATACTTTCTTGACGTTGATGCAAAAGGTATCGTCATCATTGCGGAAAGCGAGAAGGGAAAATTCTACGGCGTCATGTCGCTTGTCCAGTTGCTGCGAAAAGAGGGACGCAGTATTATTGTTCCTGCTGTCACAGTTCATGATTTTCCTGCGCAAAAGGTTCGCGGCATTACAGACGACATCAGCCGCGGACAGATTTCGACGGTTGACAATTTCAAAAAGATCATTCGATTCTGTTCCCGCTATAAATTGAATGTTTACTCTCCCTATATCGAAGATGTCTTCCTCTTCAAAAATCATCAAGCGCTCGGCAAGGATCGGGGAGCGTTGACGGCAGCGGAATGGAAGGAACTCGATACGTACGCGAAGAAATATTTCGTCGAGATGATTCCGATTTTTGAAACGCTTGGTCACTGGGAGAACATTCTGATTCGTCCGGACTACGTAAAGTACGGCGAATTCCCCGGAGCGCATACGGTCAACGTTTCCGATGAGAACGTGTATGCCTTGCTGGACGAAATGATTGGCGAAATTGCCTCAGTGTTCAGTTCGCCATACTTCAATATTGCCGCCGATGAATCGTGGGATGTTGGTCTCGGTGCAAATAAAGAACGCGTTGCCAAGAGCGATTTGGCTACGGTTCATGCCGAACACTATAAGCGCGTCTTCGACATCGTAAAAAAATATGGAAAGAAGCCGATGATGTATGGCGATATTATTCTCGACCATCCGGACATTCTCAAAAAAATTCCGAACGATGTCGTGATGGTAGATTGGCACTACGGCGCCTCATTTGACTATCCGAGTCCCGAAGTGTTCAAGAGTGCCGGTTTTCCATACGTTGTTTCGCCGGCGGTGTGGAATTTCACCGGACCATTTCCCAATTACATCAACACGATGATGAATATTTACTATTTGAATCTTGACGGCTACAACAACGGTTCATTGGGAATACTCTGTTCGAACTGGAACGATTTTGGCGGCGAAGCGCTGCGCGAACTGAATTACTACGGCTTTGCCTGGACCGCCGAATGTGCCTGGAATCCGTTGAAAGCCAACAATGGAAGGTTCGATCAAAAATTCTTTGACGGATACTTTGATGCCGCACAGGATAACATCCGCGCTGTGTATTTGCTCCTTTCCGGTCTTGCACATCAGTATCACTGGTACGAACTGTGGCGACACCCGATGCTGCCCAATCGAGACGATATGATTTGGGAAAAACGGTTGCCGCTATTGCAGAGAATGCAGAGCATTAACACCACTATGCCGTTTGTCTTGGCGCTGCTCGACAAAGCAAAGAAGGAAGTAACGAAGAATGCCGATCACCTGCAGTATCTCGAATTTGTGGCGCGGTTGAATTTGTGGTTCGCAAAAAAGATCGAGACGCAGGAACGGATTAAGTTGCTGTTAAAAGATACGACCCGCACAAAGCAATCCATTGCTTCCGAAATTGTTGAACGGAGCACACTGGTTGTTGAAGAGTTGTCAAAAGTGAAATCAGAATTTGAACGAGTGTGGCATACGACCAACAAACCGCACGGTCTCTCTCTTCTTCTGCAGCGCTACGACCGCCAGGCGGCATACTGGAACGAAATCATCGAACAGATCGGCAAGGGAAATTTCACTCTTGACCCGTTGCTGAAAAGCCAATGGGTGTACCATCCGCGAGCAACGTTGAGCGATGATGACTCTCTTGTTGTGCCGAAAGCGTATTTCAGAAAAGCGTTCAAAGCGCCGAAACAACTTTCATCCGCTAAACTTCAGTTACTGGGCGATACGTGGGCGAAAGTGTACGTAAACGGAAAATTTGTCGGCGAGGTGATGGCACGCCGCTCGCTCTCGTTGTTGGTGGAACATCAACGTGCAAAAATTTTCGACATTGCGCCGTTCCTGCGCGATTCTGTCAATGTGATTGCAGTGCAGGCGCAGAGTTTTGAAAAAAATGGCAACGGGGGAGTTAATGTGTACGGCGAAATTGTTTCAGCAGATGGAACAATACAAACAATTCTGACGGACGGAACGTGGAAAGTGTCTGAAACAGGAACAGACGGATGGACGGAGGTAATGTATAACGATGCTACCTGGGTGCAGGCGTCTGTTAAAAAGTATCCCTTTCCGGTCGTCCAGCCGAATCTTGCCACAGGAAGAACAAGTTGGTTTGAGAGATAAGAAAATGAATTTTTAAGTTTTCAAAATTACAAATGTCCAAGATTGATAATTGCATATGGTTACTACCCCCGTTATTCAAAATGTTGATCAGAATTTCATCGAATGTTGTCGCACGAAACTAACGAAAGAATATCTTCCAAAGATTGAAGACTGCCTGAAAAATCTTTCGGAGGATGACATCTGGTGGCGGGCGCACGAAACGAACAACAGCATCGGTAATCTGATGCTTCATCTCGCCGGAAATATCCGCCAATGGGTCTGTTACCATCTCGGCGGCAAAGAATTTGAGCGCCAGCGCGACAAAGAATTTTCTCAACGAACGCACATTCCAAAAGAAGAACTGTTGAAACTCCTCCGTTCAGCGGTGAATGATACCGACAGCGTATTAAGCACATTCCCTGTGGAAAAATTACTCCGGCACTACGTTATTCAAGGATACACTGTAACAGGCCTTGAAGCGATACTTCACATTACGGAACATTTTTCGTATCATACCGGCCAAATCGTCTATATCACTAAACTGCGGACCGGAAAAGATTTGAAATTTTACAACCTCTAGCAAATAGCAGTAAAACATGGAACGGGAAATTTCATCAGAGATTAAAATAAATCAGAAGCCACTCATTCGCTGGAGTTTACTCACAGCGGGAACAGTATTCGTTGGGCTTGGCATTCTTGGTATGTTTTTGCCACTGCTTCCGACAACGGTTTTCTTTTTGATGGCGGCGTGGTGTTATGCACGCAGTTCGAAAAAACTGTACGAGTGGCTTCACCGGAACAGCTACTTTGGTAGATATTTGAAGAATTACCGCGAAGGAAAGGGTATTTCCCTCACTTCAAAAATTTCTACTCTTTTGATTTTGTGGTCCGGTATTGGGTACTCAATCGTTGTTACTCAATCGCTCATCATCCATGTGGTGTTGATTGCTATCGCAATCGGCGTTACGCTTCACATCATCTTCATCCCAACATACCGACCGGAATGAATTTCACAAGCATCCATCGTATTTTTAAGAGGAACACTATGAAGCGAACTCTTCTTCTCTTTTTCTGTTGCGCGTTTCTGTATTCGCAAACAACCAAACAGGTTGAAGGAATTCGCAGTAACACGCCCGCAGTACACGCTCTGAAAAATCTCACGATCATTCCCTCACCGGGAAAGAAAATTGAAAAAGGAACCATCGTCATCCGCGATGGCGTCATTCAAGCGGTTGGCGCAAACATACCGATTCCTGCCGATGCGCGAGAGTGGGATTGCAGCGGAATGACCGCCTACGCCGGTATGATTGACTTGTTCACCGAGTACGGACAACCGAAACCGCGTCCCGCACAAGCGGAATCATTGCGAGGTGCAACGTACTGGAACACCAATGTAAAAGCAGATTATTCAGCGGCAGAGTATTTTTCTCCCGACAATTCCACTGCAGAGAAATTGCGCGCGCAGGGATTTACCACCGTGCTGAGTATTTCGCCCTCCGGCATTTTCAAAGGATCGAGTGTGGTAACGAATCTTGGTGAAGGAAGCGCCAACGAACAAGTGTTACAGCGGGATGTCTTTCAGCACGTTACGCTTCAACGGTCGGGATTTGGCGGAGGGTATCCGAATTCATTGATGGGGCA
>JBFMDF010000143.1:0-5685 GCA_040753935.1 Bacteroidota bacterium
GGAGATGGATGGCTTTGAAACGCTTCAACAATTGCGAGCCAATGCCTACACAGCACACATCCCGGTTATTTTCTTAACGGCACAACGCAAAGATCCGGAAAGTATCGAAAAAGGGCTCTCCTTAGGGGCTGAAGAATTCCTGACAAAACCGATCGATGTTGAAGAACTCATCGTTCGGACCAAAATGATTCTTCGGCTGAAAAAACTGGAAAGGGAACTTGAGCGTACGAAAGCAGACTTTATGGCAATGCTCGTTCATGATCTGCGCAGTCCGCTCAGCGGTATTAAAGGGGTCATTGAATATTTTAAAGAGATCTTTGCGCAAAACAAGGTTCTCAATGAAGAGCAACTTGCTCTCTTCGATTCCGTCGATGATTCTGCGGCTCGTATGTTGGCATTGATTAACGATATTCTCGATTTATCCAAACTCGAAGCCGGAAAGTTAAGTCTTGATAAACAGGCGGTTGATTTAAGATTGGTTGTCGATCTTATTAGCCGTGATTTTCGCATTCCGTTCAAAAACAAAGAGGCGGGTCTAGAGATAAATATCCCTGACACTCTTCCGCAAGTCTATATTGATATTAACCGAATCGGTCAGGTACTGACAAACCTTCTCAGCAATTCGTTAAAGTTCATCAACACTGGTGGCAACGTCACCATCAGCGCTGAACTGGTCGGTGCCGAAGAAACTGGCGAGCAGAATCAACAATTTGTGAAGGTATCGGTACGTGACAATGGAATGGGAATACCGAAAGAAGAATTGCCTCACATCTTTGATCGCTACAAGCAGGCATCAACAGCAAAAAGAACTCAACACAAAGGCACCGGTTTAGGATTGGCGGTGTGTAAGTTAATTGTTGATGCTCATGGCGGAGCAATTAGTGCTGATAGTGAAGTTGGAGTGTATACAACAATTACATTCACAATTCCAACTGTTCGTACTGTACAATCGTAAAGTTGTTAATGTTCCTCACTATTTTGAGACTATCATGAAAAACACCATACTCATTGTCGATGATGAAGAATCGCTGCGTCTTACACTGAAACTGCGGTTAACGGCGCAAGGTTTTGAAGTTGTTACTGCGGCAGACGGCGAAGAAGCTCTGGAACAACTTAAACAGCATCCAGAAATAGATCTTGTCCTTCTGGATATTAACATGCCGAAGATGGATGGCATTGAAGCACTGAGCCAGATTACTCAAATCTATCCAACGATAGAAGTCATTATGCTGACAGGGTTTGCTGATTTTACCACTGCTATCGAGTGTCTCAAAAAAGGAGCAAAAGATTATTTGGTGAAGCCGATTGAAGTAACCGAACTGATCACTCGGGTAAAAACGGCATTACGTGCGCGTTCTTCGGAAAACGAGTTGAAAAAACTCCGTTCATCATTTTTCTCTACTTTTCTACATGATATGCTTGGTCCATTGAAGACGATTGAATCGACTATTGAGCAGATTAAGGAAGGATTAACCGGACATTTGAGCAACGACCAAACAGTGTTACTGGGGTATATTGAAAGTTTGTCGGAGCGCTTGTTGGCAAGGACACGAAATGTCATCGACCTTTCTAAGTTTGAAGAAGGGACGATTGAACTGAACAAGAATCCGCTTGACTTGCTCACCTTTTTACAGGCGGTAAGTTTGCGATATGAAATTATTGCAAAAGGGAAAAAACTTGGTTTTAAGAAAGAATTTCCACCATCGGTACCTCAAATCCTCTGTGATTTTGATCGGATTGATACTGTTGTCAACAGTCTTCTTGATAATGCTATTCAGTATTCGAAAAAGAACGGTACGATTACGCTTGGTCTTACAACAACGACATTTCAGCAAGACGGAAAGACTATAAACGGTGTGCAGGTCTATGTGAAAGATGAAGGCATCGGTATTGCGCCGGAAGAGTTGGATTCAGTATTCAGCAAATTCAAAGCCACAGAACATCATTCTGCTGGTGGTGAACAAAAAATTACACAATTTAGTTTAGCAATTGCAAAACACATTGTTGAAGCCCATGGTGGTGTTATTTCAGTGGAATCCGTCCTTGGCAAGGGGAGTACGTTCAAATTTATTCTGCCGGTGCAATCATAACAGAGAAAGAATAACACTCCATGAGTAGTCTTCGTATAGCATCACCAATTACTTATAACTATCAATTCTCGTTAAACGATGGACGGGAAATATTTTTCGAGATTCGATTAGATCCAAACACGCTCGAATTTATTCCTTCCTCAGATTTCCAGCCGCCAGAGTGGACAAAGATTGATTTTTATCCGTGTGAGGGATGTCCCTTACTGGATAAAGTTCAGCGCTGTCCCGTTGCAGTAAATCTCTCGCGAATTATTGAACCGTTTAAGCATACGGTATCTCACACTCCGGCGGTAGTTAAAGTTGAAACGGAAAGCCGTGTGTATAGCAAAGAAACAACAGTGCAAAACGGTTTGAGTTCTATTATCGGTATTTGTATGGTAACCAGCAATTGCCCCGTTATGGATGAATTGCGCCCACTAACTCGCTATCACCTTCCATTTGCAACACCGGAAGAAACACTATTTCGTGTTGCTTCGTATTATCTTTTGCGCCAATTCTTTATCGCGAAAGATGGAGGGACCCCTGATTGGAATTTATCGGGGTTAATTGAAATTTATAAAAAAATTTCAGCGGTTAATGTTGGAATATCGCGCAGAATTTCGCAGGCATCTGAAAGTGATGCCAATGTGAATGCAGTGATTATTTTACACAGTTATGGAGAGTCGATACCCTTCTTTGTCGAAAACGAGTTGGATGAGATTCGTTATTTGTTTGAGCAATTTCTCAAAGACCGGAAATAACATCCTCCTTGAATTTCCCCGCGTTACAAGATGCCAAATTTTTTTTAACGCATTCCCGAATCACTCAGATTTCCTTTCAGCACGATGCATTTTGTCGAATGTGCAATGGCAACAGGCGGTTGTTGTAACACAATGGTAGAATAAGTGGTTTTACTCCTCTGTAGAAGACACGAGAAGATACTGAACAACAAAAGGTGAAGAAGCGGGGAAGAGGGGGAATTACACTGTTTCGGTAAACACTCGCAGAATTTTCCAACGGTTACCGTAAAAATGATAGACAGCAGTCATGGTAACTTGTTTGCCATTGTAGATTCCGATTGCAATCACTTGTGTTTGAGTTGATGGGAATCCTGCAGGTCTGCTGGCTGAATACGTTACCGTTCCGCCCGCGGTTGAGAAAGTTCGCGGCGAAAATGAATACATTGAAGAGTTGTTTGCCATTGTTGTTAATGCAAGAGAAAGACCAATTTGGGCGTACTGTTCTGCTTGCATTTTCGACGAGGCAGTGATGGTTGATGTGAAATTGTTTTCATCTACCCGTTGGAAACTCAACGTATAAAATCCGAGAATAAGATAAACTCCCGAAAGCAATATGATTTTTGAAGACCCCATACCCAAGCCCTATCTCTGTAAAAGTGGAAGGAAAACGTCTGGAAAAGTTGTTTGAACTACTCTCTTACCATAGGCAATATTGACTTACTAAACCTAAGAATCAATAGCCGTTTCATTAGAAATTACTTATGTGTACCTACATCACAATTTGAAACTTTTACAAATTGAGAGGGAAAATATGACTATTCCAGGTGGTTGATTGGTACACCGAATCTGATGAACCTGAGAAAAGAGAGGGATAACGTTTTGTCGATTGAATTGTCAGTTGCACGTATATCGATTTAACATTTGTTCGATTCAACCCATAACTGATTTGCCCCCCACTAACATTGAAATATACTATGGTAAAATTTGTAACATCTCTGGCTAATTCAAATGGTCTTTCGCTATTGAGTGATCTGTAGAGAATACCGTTGCTCACATAGTACCTTACCAGATCAGCTATGTTGTTGTTATCTACATCGGCAAAAAATGCCATTTCTTCTCGACGAGCAATGGTAAAAATTTTTGAAGCTGAATATCCGGCAAGTTTAAGATCGTTGGTAATAGTTTGAGATGGTGCGATTATTACCTCATTCAAGAAGGCCTGATCCGTTTTTTTGAACAGTGCTTCATTGAGCGAGACCATGAGGTTGAGTATGGTGGCAACAATTGCCGCCCGAACAATAGACGATCCTATGATGTCGAAGATTATACCCATTTAATACGAAACAATAGTTGAAAAGACCAACCGCTGCGAAAAGTAGGTAGGATTAGTAACTGTTACTTCAATCTTTTTTAAATAGGTCTGAGTGTTTGACGCGATATTTGGATTAGACTGTTGAACATAAAATACCCTCACTTGCAAAGTAAAGCCCGTCAGCGACCCTGCATTAGCAGAACGGGTATAGCCGTTGTAGTCATCGACGTCGTCAAAGTATCCTGTTGTAACAGAACGATACGGATACGCATCGGGTCTCCCTTTGGGATTGACTTGCTCCTTTGCTGATGATGACGGTCCCATTGAAATATCAAATTCGGAAGGAGATTGATAGTATGAGGAAGTGTCAGCTCGTGAGTCGAATTTTTTTCGGATAATTTCGGTGATTAACGCGTTTGCTAAAACGCCAGCTTGTTCTATTGCTTCTTTTTCGTAGTACGACCGATCGACGTCTGAAATTAAATTATTGGCGTTAAACACTGCTACTGTCAATAGCACGAGAAACGTTGCCGTTATCATTGTTTGACCGAAGCCCATACAATTAGTTGCTCCCTTTTTACATCGTTGACTTACTTCATTTTGTAGACTATCACTTTATAATTGCTGAGCGCTGTGTATTAATCCTCGGTCGTTGCGCTCATCACTTCATCAAACGATGTGACACCTTGCTTCAACAATGCCAATGCCCTGTCTCGTAAGGTCAACATTCCGTTGCGTATCCCCGCCTGCCTGATAGCTTCTTCATTAATAGATGATCCTGCTTCGAGAATCATCTGACGAATTTCTTTTGTGAAGTACAATGTTTCATGAATTGCGACTCGTCCTTTGTATCCTTTCAGGCAATCAATACATCCAACGGGGCGATAGAATGTGGTCGAATGAATTTCTTCTTCTGATAAGCCAAGTTTTTTTAATGCAGGAACGTCGAGTTCTTTTACTTTCGCTTTACATTTCGAGCACAACTTTCTGACAAGGCGTTGTGCAACGATAATGTTGACGCTGTATGCAATTAAAAATGGTTCAATGCCCATCTTAAACAGACGGGAGACAGCGCTTGGTGCATCGTTCGTGTGCAAAGTCGAAAGTGTCAGGTGTCCCGTGTTAGCAAGTTTCATTGCAATTTCTGCTGTTTCTTTATCGCGTATTTCTCCCACCATCACGATGTCGGGATCGTGGCGCAGAATTGCACGAAGCGCCCCTTCAAAATCTAATTTTGGGTTCAACTTCACTTGTCGCGCACCGTCAATAAAATATTCTACAGGATCTTCCACCGTTAAAATGTTGAGAGACGGATCCATGATTGTGCGAAGTGCAGCAACCAGTGTTGTACTTTTTCCGCTACCTGTCGGCCCGGTGACAATGACGATACCGTACGGTTTTTTAATTGCTTTGCGCATCTGTGTCTCGCTGTACGGATCGAATCCTAACTCTTCCAATCTCATTGCAATAGAGGTTTCGCGGAGAATACGAATAACGATTGATTCGAACTTGTTTTTCAATTCATGTCCAACCAGTGGAATGACGGAGACTCGAAAGCGAATTG
>JBFMDF010000144.1:0-5655 GCA_040753935.1 Bacteroidota bacterium
CGTGGTGGCAGAATATTCCCGGCATTGTAGTGGGATTCATTATTATTATTGCCACGTGGACGTACGGACTGGTGTTAAAAAAATAATTCTGTAACGTTCTTCCGATGACCATCTACAGTCAAACTACCGAAAACATCACCGTATCTGTTCAGCCGATGTATATTGAGGCGGAATCAAACGTCTTCTCACACAAATTTGTGTTTGTGTATTTCATCAGAATAGAAAATAACGGAAGCGATACTGTTCAACTGATGCGGCGTCATTGGTTCATTACTCACAACACGGGCAAGGTGGAAGAAGTAGAAGGAGAAGGGGTCATCGGCAAACAACCGATGATTCCTCCGGGAAAATTTTACGATTACAATAGTTTCTGCATCCTTGAATCCATGGAAGGATTTATGGAAGGAACCTACACAATGAAACACGCCGACGGCTCACTTTTTACTGTGAATATCCCACGATTCATCCTACGGGCAATGGCGAACTAACAACAGCAGTGTATAATGACGAATTGATAATGAAAACATTCATTCGTTTCAGCAGACCTTTTTTTGGTATTCTTACGACACTTTTTCTTTCCTCGTGTGCAAGTCTCACATCTCTTTCCGTTGAACGTTCGGTTGATGAGATGATGAAAGACTACAACAGATCAAATGTTCCTGGCGCCAGTGTGCTGGTGTTGAAGAATGATTCAATTGTCTTTAAAAAAGCGTACGGTTGTACCGATATCTCAGCGTTAACCCCTGTTACCACCGCAACAAATTTTCGCCTTGCTTCAATTACCAAACAGTTCACCGCAATGGCCATTGTGCTTCTGGCAGAACAAGGAAAACTTTCACTTGATGACAACCTGATAAATTTCTTTCCAGATTTTCCTTCGTACGGAAAAGAAATCACTATACGCCATCTGCTTACCCACACGTCAGGACTTGTTGATTACGAGTCGCTCATTCCCGATTCTCAAACAGTGCAAGTACGTGACGCTGATTGTTTGAAGTTGATGTACACCGTTGATTCGCTTTACTTTCCTGCCGGCACAAAATATCAATACAGCAACACCGGCTATGCGTTGTTAGCGCTGATTACCGAAAAGGTTTCCGGAAAACAATTTGCTGATTTTTTGAAAGAAAATATTTTTGATGTTGTAGGAATGAAAACAACTGTTGCCTATGAACAAGGCATTTCCACTGTTGTCAACCGCGCATACGGGCATTCGCGTACCGACTCCGGCTGGATGCAGACCGATCAAAGCGTTACAAGTGCAGTGCTTGGCGATGGCGGAATTTACTCCAACGTTGAAGAAATGGCGCTGTGGATTTCAGCATTGTGGAATTACAAACTACTTCCAGAAAAAATTCAACGACAGACTTGGTCTGAAGCAACGCTTAACGACGGAACAAAAATCGATTACGGTCTTGGCTGGCATCTTGAAACATACCAAGGCATTCGCCATCCACACCATGGCGGAAGCACAAGAGGTTTTAGGAATCATATTCTTATCTTCCCAGAGCAACGATTGATGGTGATTGTCTTAACAAACAGAAATGAAGGAGAACCGATACAGCCGGCTCATGCCATTGCGGATCTGTTTCTTGAGAAGAGTAGGTGAGAAATTCGATAAGCCGTAATCACTTCATCACCATCAATTTCTTTCTGTAAAACTTCTGCTCTCCCTTCTCATTCTTCCATGCAAGTTGATAAATATACATTCCGCTTGATGCGTTCGTGGCATTCCATTCTTTTTGATGATACCCCGCCTCTTTCATTCCTTCATCCAATGTTACTACTTCTCTGCCAATCGCATCAAATATTTTTAGTGTGATATTGCTGGCTACTGGTAACTGATAACTGATCACTGTTGTGGGGTTAAACGGATTCGGATAATTTTGAAACAACTCAAACTTCTCCGGCGGAGAAACTTGAAGCGAAAGCGTCTTTGTCCATGTTTCCCCATTTGAATTTGAGATCGTGAATGTTACTTGTTCCGGTTTATTGACAGGAGAGGATTTATTAACTGTAAACACAAACGTTGCAAGCCGCTCCTCTCCAGCCGCCAGTGAGCTGATTGTCTGCTCTTTCTGTGTAAACTGCAGCCAGGAAGGGGCATTCTGCACACTCACTGTTACGCCGGTTGTACCTACACTTGACGCATTAGCAACGACAAGCTCGATAGTGTTTCCAGAGGACGCGAAGGGAAGATGATAAACAGTCTGTGCTAAAAGAGAAGGGCTCAGCATGATAACGCATCGCAGTCCGAGCAGTATGCTGTTTCTAATGATCGTCCTCATCGTCTTTTTCTCCTTTCTCCTTTAGCGGAAGTTGGTTCAACAGAGCCTGCACATCTTCTTGGAAGATTTGATAGGCGTCGTCGGTAACAAATTTCTTGTCTTCCTTCTCTTCATTCTTCTCCTTTTTCTTTTCCTTCTGAAACACCTCATCAATGTTCTTCCAAAACTTTTCCAGTTCGTGGCGGGCTTTGGAAGAATCTTTTTTGGTAAGCTCTTTCTCAAACTTATCCAGTCGATGGTTCAACTCTTTGTAAAACTCTCTGCCGCCGAGAAGGTTCAACTTGAAACTGTTGTCGAGGTCTTGACGAAGGGTTGATGAAGAAACGACTTTAGTGGCTGTAAAAGGTGTTCCAGAAACTGAGCTATATTCAAATTCGTATTGAACGGTTGCTGCGCTGTCCATAACACCTTTAAATATAAAATCAGTGCCTTCATCGAGGGCTCTTGAAATTACAATTGAGAGTCTATATTCGGAAAGTTTTGTACCATAAAGCGATAGAGAATACCTTCCATCCACAGGATTTTGAGTCATAAATTCGTTGACGGACTCTGGAGGTTCCACATTTGGATCTTCACTATCGATGCTAAATACACCATAGGATTCATTGATTTCATCATATCTTTGATTCAACTTTGGATCGAAACCAGAACGCTTACCTAGGGCATCCCTAATCACGAATTCAACCGCCCCATTCACCCTCACCGTTACAGAATGAAATCGATTGTCTTGTCCAAGGGACAACGAACTGTATATAAAGATCCAAATTGTGAGAACGCAGATTTTGATTAGCATTTTTTTGTCTCCTATTTTCTAAACACTCTTAGATAACGATAAATTCTTCCATATTCTGATAAAGAGGTCGAACCTCTGCCCGGATCAAGTATAGAATATAAACCACCACTTCTTCCTATTATAACAACCCAGTGATTTCCCTCCTTTCTTGCCTTTTCTTGTACTTCCTTTGGTTTGTTCCTCACCGATTCAAAATTGAAAACCTTTGCAATGATTAGTTCACATTTCGCCAAAAATTGATCAAACGTTGCCAGTTCAAAATTTACTGCCACATTCACAGGATTCGAAATGGAAAGACCTTTCTGTGGCGCATGTCGTGAAATCGCCTCCCAATTAACATTTGTTCCATCATATCCGCCCTCTCTTATTGTCTGTTTTGCTTTCATCCACTCATTTAACTCACCCGGATTTACCGTATCGCCAAGTGCCGTCATTGCCATCGCCATGCAGGAAAGCGCACATCCCAGCGTCCGGATTTTGATCTCCCTTCCATTGCCATCATACGCTTTATCATAATGATCATCTGCCCACGGTGAGTTTCCTCCCTGAGCATACCGTGTTGGATTGATCTTACACTTCACCCACACACTCCCCATCCCTGCTTTTCCTGAGCTCGTCACACCAACATCCACCTTCTGCGGCTCCAGACCAATCGGATTCTCTCCCGTCGCCGCAAACACCACCTGACCACTGTTGGCATCACCATAGGGAACATTGATCATCTCTTTGCCCACACGGCTCTGATACGCTAAATTACCATACCGTTCATCCGCTCGCAACACGATGTTCACCTTCGTATCGGCAGGCAGATCAATATCTCGATCGTTCGCATCCTTCGCCTGCACGAAAATCCTTGCCGACTCGGTAAAGGCGACGGTGTCTTGTTCAAATCTCACCACAAAATGATCCAACAGCTCTTCCCCCTTCACCACAACATTTCCCGTTCCCGAATATCCTTCAAAATACTGCGGCACGCCTCCAATAGAACCGGTGAAGTATTGGATTGCCGTCAGGGCAATCATCTGGTCTGCCGTTGGCGCTTCTCCCGATGCTTCATAGATGATCTTGCCTACGTTGGCATCGGCGTACGTTGTTTCTAAAAATAACGGACCAACAGTGTGCATCAGAGATACCTTCTGGCTGAATCCCTGTTTATTTGATTTGCTTACCATTCGTTTCTGTAATTCGGGATGTCGTTGCGTGAGTCGCTTCATCACCTCATCACGCAGCACTGCTTCAACACTCTTTTGTTGAATGTTCGGCTCTGATGGCGCTGGCACCGAACGTACTGCAGTTGCTGAAACAACTTCATCCAGTCGTAATCTTCCATACGTTGTATCTGTGTAAAACAGTCGTACCGGCGTTTCAGGCCACGGAAATTCTACATCATTGCTGTCAACATCCTGTGCCTGCACAAATAGTGTTGACCGCCCATGGTGGACGATTGCATTCGGCACACTGCGCACAAGAAGATGATGAATTTCCGGTTCATACGTAAAAGTTGTTGTTCCTCTTACAGCAGGCTTGTTTGCCATCTGTATCGTAGCAGTAATGGGTGTCGGACGAACTATCGGCTGTCCTTCAACTTGAAACCACACATTGAAGTCATACAGCTCTTGATACGGCACCACGATGGATGAACCCGACTGTCCGCTGATACTGTAAAGATTTCCATACTGCGCACTGTCTATTGTGATTCGCATTGGTTCATCCATTGCCAGTTCATAGTATTCACCCCGTTGATCATACGCCTCGGCATACAAATATACCGGTTGTTTCCGATAGACACCTGTTGAATACACCGCCAGTGAGGTTGGAGCGATTTTTACAAAACGAATGCTTGTCGAATCTTCTGCAAAAGCATATTTTAACGTTGCTGTCGCACGCGCTTTTACCACTATCCCTTCCTCTGTTATCTGAGGCATCAATGCCTCTACATCAATCACATTTGATGGATACCATTGAATTACCGGATGCCACTCTGAAAGTGAGTGTGTCTCTATGACATACAAGGGAGGTTGCGGCCTTACGCGAGGATCAACGTAGATCGTCGCTCCTTTGGGATACACTGTAATGGTTAACGGTCCCACCGAAAGTAATGACACCTGTCCAATCACTTTTCCGTTGTAGACAATATCAAAGGTCTCATTGGTTGTTGGGTTTTGTGATTGAAGCGTGGCGGTAGTTCCATCAACATAGACTTGAAATGGCAGTGTTTTCGGTATTACCTCCGGATGAAAATATTGAACCGTGCCACCACAAGGAAAACAATTTGCACAGGCTTCTTTAACGATGCCGGTGTCGTTTCCAACGATTACTGTTATTCGAGATTTCCATATTCCCGCTTCCGTTAACCACACGCAGGGTAGGCTAACGTAGAAGCGATATAATGGTCCAGAACTTGCGGTATTGAACAACGATGGTGTTTTTTTAATGCTCTTCGGCTTTATCGCCACCGTATCCTTAATTACAATCCCATGCGAAGCATCCTTCGGAAAGGGATTTTCAACTTGAGCGACTATTGCCGGCGTGCGAAGGAAAATTACTACTGAAACAAAAAGTATCCAAAACGTT
>JBFMDF010000145.1:0-5618 GCA_040753935.1 Bacteroidota bacterium
CTGCACAAGATTTGCAGACAACACTGAATCAACTTGCCGGTGATGCCGTATTGGGGTATGTCGATCCGATTACCCAGGGATTTTTAACAAACCTCAATGGCGGTCTCTTTCACAAAGCGCCACAAACAAAACTTTTTGGTTTTGATTTGGAACTTGGCGTGGCAGTAATGGCAACACCATTAGGAAATTTGGACAAAGAATTTTCCGGCGAAGGTAAATTTAGATTCAACAAAGCACAGGCTGATGATATTGCCGCAAGTACAATATCAAATACTGAACCGTTTGCCACTCAAAAACGCGATGCGTTAAGTCAGGCAATTCAAAACACTGATTTCACAGTAAAGATTTCAGGACCAACTGTTGTCGGTAAAAAGTTTGACCCTGCAGATCCAACGTCTGAAGTAAAAGTCGGTGTTACCGGCCAAGTACATATTAGCGGACCCGGCTTTTCTGAAGACCGAACCATCTCAAAAGTAGTAAACACTGGTTTGGGCGGCGTGGGTGATTTGGGAAGCGGCGCATATCTTCCTTTTGTCGCTCCTCAAGTTTCCTTGGGAACAATTATTGGAACGCAATTTACGTTGCGCTATGTGCCAAAATTTAAAATTCCGGATGTTGGCGATTTAAGTTGGACAGGGTTCGGCATTCAACACAACGTAGGGTATTGGCTCCCCATTCCCTTTGTTGATGTAGCCGCATCATTCTATACACAAAAAATTAAAATCGATCCTATCTTCGAAATGAGCGGTACCGCCTTTGGTGTAAATGCAAGCAAACAACTCGGGTTTGCATTTCTCAATGTAACACCGTACGCGGGTTTCATGATTGAAAGTGCAAAAATGAAGGTACACTACACACCCCCGGCGGCAGATTATGGTCCAGGGGTCACACCTCCGGATATTGCATTTGAAATCGAAGGAAAAAATTCTTCACGGTTAACTCTCGGCCTTTCACTTCGGTTGCTGATCTTCAACATCAATGCCGACTACAACATCGGAAAATACAATAATCTCACAGCAGGCATTTTCTTTGCTATCTAACATTGTGAGTAGCAAATATAAAGCCATCCCACTAGTTGGGATGGCTTTTTTGTTTTAAAGACTCTTTGCTATATTGTAACTGCAGAACACATGAGCACTCGCCTCTCCACATATCTTCTCATCGCCGTGCTTTTCGGTTTCAGCGGTTGCGGTGATCGATCAGAAACGCAAACAGAAAAAGCAGAACAGTTAGCTGCTCAGGCAGAACAAGAATTACACTCTCAACAGTACAAAGAAGCTGAACGACATTTCGCTGAAAGCATCGAACTGTTCGCTGCTGAAAAAAAAACCGCAAAAGTAACCGAACTGTACTCGTACCTTGTAACCTCACAAACAGAACAAGGAAAACTTCTCCCGGCATTGCAAAGTTTACGAACGCTTCGATCATTGTATAAAAGCGTCGCCGATCGGACCTCTGAGTTAAATACGACGTTAGAAATGGCGCGAATTAGCCTCTTGCTCAACAAAAATTCCGAAGCGGTGGCGCTGTTGGACGAAGCGTATTTAAGTAGTCAACTATTTCAGTTACACCCCTTGTCTGCACGTACTGCGCTGATGCTCGGCAATGCCTACGCTGCTGTGGATCGCCACACGAAAGCCATTTCCTACTTCTCAGAAGCGGCAACACAGTTTCTTCAACTACAGGATACTGCGCAGGCAATAGAAGCGCTCATCGGTGCGCTGGCATCATCGCTCCAGCGGAACAATAAGACCGCCGCTAATCAGTTTCTCATACAATGTGAAAACATTCTCCGTACTACTGCCGTTGCACACCTTGCGGCAGAAAGTTACACCAATCTTGGCTTTGCCTTCCTGAATGCAGACGAATGGGAACTTGCAAAACAATCATTTGAAAAATCGTTGCACAGTTCTTCCTCCGGCGTAACACCATTACTTGCTTCCGCCGGACTTGGGGAAGTGTTCTTCTACAATTTTGCTTTCGTGGATGCTCAACGATGGTTTGTTCAGGCATACAAAACCGCGCAATCATCTTCGCTACCTCTTGTACGAGCATATCTTCTCATTCGAATAGCAGACTGCGAACTTCGGAAACATAACGTCGTGTTACCTCAAGAACAAAGTATTCGCGTACAGCAGTTGTACGAACACGCACACACTGCTTTTGCGCGCGCCGGTTATCACTATGGCGAAGCGGTTGTTCTTCACCGTCTCGGTTTGCTCAAGGAACTTTCCGGTGACGAGTACAGCGCCGTTACCTACTACAAACGCTCATTTGAAAAGTTTCTCACTCTGGAACCAAATCCAGCGCTTGTTCACCAGCATATTGATATTCGGAAGTTAATCACCTCACCTCAAAGATCTTTCGGATCGAAGCAACGCACGGCAGAGCAGTATGTTTCATCGTCGCTGGTGCCGTTGTTGTTGAAACAACGAAAGTACAGTGAAGCGCTGGAATACGCTGAACGCTCACACCTTCTATCACTACAACGCAGCATGTATACGGAAAACATTCGCTTCTCCGATCAAAAAAAAGAGCACTTGTTTGCCGCTGTTCGTTCGGCATTCCATACGGTCAACGAACTTCAGAGAGCTTCATGGTATTTGGTACAATCAAGCGACAACGATTATGCCACGACGGTGCGACAGCAACTTCTGCAGGCGCATCATGCATTCACCGCTTCGGTTTCTGCTGCTGTACAGTCGTTCCCCGAACTGCGTCTGCTCTCACCATCCCGCTCCATTGCTGAAGTGAAACAGAACTATCTGCCACCGTCGGTCACTGCGCTGAAATACTATTTTTCTGATAATGAGGCGTGGGTGTTTGTGATACGAAAAGATGAAGAAGTCTCTGCACAACAACTTTCATCTTCAGGTATGGAACTGAAAAAAAAGATGAATAGATTGACGACGCTGCTGACAACAGACGGCGGCGAGTATGAGTTGAAACGTCTTGCCAACGAACTGTATACGCTTCTGATTCAACCCGTTGAACGCTTCACCGCTCAACGATTTCTCATCATTGCTTCTGAAGGACTTGAAAAATTTCCCTTTCACGCTTTGGTAAAGAACAATCAACCGTTGATAGCAATGACAGAAGTATCGTACCTCCCCTCGCTATATTTCTTAACGGAGAAGAAACCAATCCCTCGTTTCATTACGAATGTCGTGGCGACAGGATTTTCCTCTGACACCCGGTGGGGATTGGAATTTGAGTTACGCGATGTACGAAGTTTCTTCAAAAATGCGCAGGTTATCGTCAATCAGCAGGCAACGCTTCAAAAATTACAAACGATTCGCGGAGAGTTCCTCCGCATCGCTTCTCACTTCACAACTACAGCAGACGGTGAGCATTTCTTCCGCTTATCCGACGGAACGCCATCCATCGTCGGAGTGGAAACGCCGGTCTCTTCTTTTACATCACTGGCGGCATTCCCATTCGTTTACCTCACGGATCTCAACGCAACAACCAATCTCATTTCCACTGAGCACAAAGTTCTGTGGCTGATGAACGGCACGCAGTCTGTTGTTGTAAACGAACTACCGATTACTCCGAAACTGAGTCGTGTATTCAATGAAGGAATGTACGCCACCTATGCCTCAACATTCAGTCCATACAGCGCCTACCGTCAGGGAATACTGCAAGTAAGTAAGCAGAAAGATTTCTTCGACAAATTGTCGTTTGCCTCATACTTCTACTACGGATTGTAAACAAGAGATATCTAAAGAGTTCACCCGAAGGATGCATTGCATTCTTTGAATCCTTCGGATAAGTTTGTTGTAGTGAGTTCGCCTGAACGACAAAGTCGGGCAGGCCCGCCTGAACGACGCAGTCGGGCAGGCCCGCCTGAACGACGCAGTCGGGCAGGCCCGCCTGAACGACGCAGTCGGGCAGGCCCGCCTGAACGACGTAGTCGGGCAGGCAAAGTCGAACCATAATGATTACTTACCTTGTCACACCGAGCGTCCGCCAGCAAAAATGAAGTGACGGACAGGTAGTCGAGGTGTGACAACACCTGATGACAAAACAATTTTTCAGATGCTTCTATGAATGGTTTTTCAGATATGATTCAAGATAATTGGTATCAGAAACCACGCCCAACACAATCCACCAAACACTAACCCCGCAATTGCACCGACTCCCCACGCAACCATCTTCAATTCATTCTCAATCTTGTGTGAATTGCGGTAGGCAAAGTAACCGGCAACAATACCGAAGGTAGTCGAAAGAAGGGAAAGGGTAAAAAAAACTGCAAAAACAATATTATCGGGCATAACAACATCATCGTGGCAAATCTACTCAAAGAGTCCTTCGGATACGACTTGCCAAGATGGCAAATAGTTTACCGTGATCGTTTCACTTTTACGCTGCCTAAACCGGATTCAATGAAAATATCCATGCGTCCTTCCGCTTGTTCATAATTTTCCGATTCGTACGTTCCTTTTTTTCGGCGAATAAATTCATCGTCAATAGTAAAGTTGGAAAGCCAGCTGTCTTCGTATTTCACCCGAACACCGATTGAGCGAGGAACAACAATGGTAAGAGAACCGAGGCCAACGCTGATATTGACATCTACCGTTCGATGCAGTTCACCACTGAAATCGAGATAGTAGGAACCGACCCCTCCTTCAAATTTCATCTTTCTGAAGTTTGCGTTATTCAACCCCTCGGCAACAAACTTGCTGACGCCAGTTTCAATCTGCAGTTCGCGAATTTCGCTTTCGTTTTTTTCATCAAATCTGATCTTCGATGAACTGGCGCCGGTAGAAATGCTTAACTCATTGATCCGCAAGCCGGTGAAATCAAAATCGGATTTCCCGGCACCGAGTTCTGCTTCAATGGAAAGAGGCACTTCGTTTGTCAACTTAACATACCATTCATCCGGTTTGAACTTTACATTGTTGAGATCAACGTTGACCTCACCATGCTTCGAATGAACAACCTCTGCACCTTCCGGATTCATTTCAATACGAAGGTTACCGATATTTTTCCGGATAGAATACTCGAAGTCAAGTTCCGGCTGATTGTCGTTGTCTTTGTTTCGGTAGTACACTTCAACAATGTTTCCGGACGCTGTTTGTTCAAGGTTAACAGTACCAAATGTTGAGTGAAGGTACACTGTTACTTCCTTTTCGGTTGTCCGCTTCACGTGGCGCTGAATGGTCTGGGCAGGCAGTGTGCTGGTAATAGCAACAACGGCAAGCAGTATTGATGTTGGAATTGTACGATTCTTCATAATAAGCACCTATCAGCTGCGGGGCTTCTGTTCTTTACGGCATGGTACGCAAAGAGTTGCGGCTAATAGTGGTGGATTTTTTTCTTCAATTTTTTGTATAAAATCTCCCGCGCGCGAAAAATATGCGCTTTGACCGTTCCCAGCGGCAAATGCAGTTGATCGGCAATTTCCTGATAATCCATATCTTCCGAATGCCTCATGACAATGACTGTACGATACTTTTCCGGCAGTGAATTGATGGCTTCTTCCAACGCTTTCGTCCGCTGGCGGGCAATCATCGACTTATCCGGCTCGTACGTTGAGTCCGGAATTTCAAATGTATACTCACTGTCTTTCGATTCAATCGGTTTGTCAATCGAAAAAGTTGCTAACTTCTTTTTGC
>JBFMDF010000146.1:0-5583 GCA_040753935.1 Bacteroidota bacterium
CACCGGCATTGAAGTTCGTCCACTCCTGCGAATCAATCAAGAGACAAAAAAAGAAATTTCGAACAACGAACTGCAGGTGATGTTTCATTTTTATCTCTAACAAAAAGAAAGGAAAAGACAACCGATGAGCCCACGTTTCATCTTTGGTTTATTTGTTACACTCGCGTTGTTGATCTCGGCGTGTGAAGATCAGGGAGACCCCGTCTCTCCCTCATCACCAACAGCGCCTACCATTACCTCAATCGTTCCCGATTCTGGCGCAGTGGGCGACACGATTAGCATTACAGGAAAAAATTTTACCTCGACCAAAGGAACTATTAAATTCGGAAGTATCAACGCCGATACGATTGTGTTGTGGAGTGATACATTGATACGGGTGAAAGTTCCGGCAAGTGCGGTCACCGGCGGAGTGGTTGTTACCGCAAACGGAAAAACCAGCAACAGCAAACAGTTCAAAGTGATTGGAGCTGTAGCTACCGTAAGTTTCGCAACAGATATTTTACAAAACATTTTCAAGAGTCCTGCGTATGGCTGCACCGGATGTCATGGTGGAACTAATAACCTATTTCTTACCTCATACAACGAGGTTATGGCCGGTACAAGCACGCGGGGACCTGTTGTGGTCGCAAGAGATACAAACAGTTTACTGATACGAAAATTAAAAGGAGGATCGGCGTTAGGCCCAACCGAAGGAAGCAGAATGCCACTTGGTGGTAGCCCCATTGCTGATGCTGATTTGAGAAAAGTTATTACATGGATTAAAGAAGGCGCTCAGAACAATTAAATACCACTAATCATATGAACTCAATAATTGTACTCATAATACTTTGTCTTCAACTTGCCCTGACACAGGAAAAAAATGAAAAAGTTTCGTTTAAGAAAGATGTGATGCCGGTGTTTGTGAAGCGGTGTTTGAACTGCCACAATATGGAAGACGAAAGTCCCAGCGGTTTATACTTAGAAAATTACCAACAGTTAATGAGCGGCGAAAGTAAACATGGACCGGTGGTGATTCCTAAGAAGGGTGAAGAGAGCATCCTCATTAAAAAACTCCGCGGCACAGCGGACTTCGGCCGCCAAATGCCGCGCGGCAGAAAACCACTCGATGATGAAACTATTGATATGATTTCTCGATGGATAGACCAAGGTGCAAAAAATAATTAATTACCATGAAAGTCCCCCCGCATGTTTATTATTCTGCTTATTGCACTGTTTGTATGCTCTTCGTCTGAAACGTTTGCTCAAACGGTGTCGTACTCAAAAGATATTTTCCCCATTGTTAAAGCACGATGTCTGAAATGTCATGAAAAAGATGACGAGAACCCGGCAAACTTTGCGATGGATAACTTGGAGTTGATGCTGAAGAGCGGCAAATCAAAGAATGTCATCATTCCCGGCAACGCGGCGGAAAGTTACCTCATCAAAAAACTCCTTCCGAATCCTCCGAAGGGGGCACAGATGCCGATTTTCTCAAAGAAGAAGCTGAGCGAAGAAGAAATCAATCTCTTTCGACGATGGATTGATCAGGGAGCGAAAGATAACTAAGGGATTTTCTAAAAAACAGTTAAATCCGGAAAGTTGTTAAGACACTGTAATCTCAGTTGTACCCTCAGTGAAAGTTGAAACCTATTGCAATAAGGATAAGGGAGTTGAGTTTTTTGTAGTACATACGTGCGACTCACGGTGAACGTCAGTCGCACGTAGCGCTTACTTCACAATTCCTAACTGCCGATATTTCTCTTCATACTTTTTCCACAACTGAGTGTGACGACTCCGCAGATCGATCTTCTTTCCTTGGATGAACTCCATCTCGACATTCGACATGATCTCCAACGGATCGCCGGTGGTAACAATCAGTGTCGCTTCTTTGCCCACTTCAAGTGAACCGACCCGTGAATCAATTTCAAGCAGTCGTGCAGCATTGAGTGTAATGGATTTGAGCGCTTCTTCTTTTGGCAAACCGTACGCCGCGGCGGTTGCCGCTTGGTAGGCCAGATTTCTTTCGTACATTGCTCCGCTGCCGTCACCACCGAGAGAAAAGAGAATCCCTGCTTGATACAGTTTCAACGGAAGCGTAAATGGACTATCAACATCTTCCCACCGTCTGCTTGGAAGATCGTGTACGGGACCGACAATAACAGCAACATTGTTTTCTTTCAGTAATTCTGTTACACGCCACGCATCTCTTCCTCCATGGATGATGAGTCGAACATTCTCATCTTTGGCAAACTGCACTGCAGTTTGAATCTGTTTCACTTCATTTGCAGAGACGATGAGCGGAATTGTTTTATCGAACAACGGCGCCATGGCTTCCCAGCGAACATCGCTTTTATGTTTTACCGGATCTGCTTTCTTCGCTTTCAAATACGCCCGAGCGTCGGCAAAAGCGGTTCGTAAGTCATTGAGCGCTTTGTCAATTCGTTTCTTCTGTTCTTCTTCTGATTGTTGAATAAATGGCGAGCGGGAAATTGTCATCGAGGGCCAGGTTACATATAATGCGGCAGGTGTTTTCAGCGTCATCTCTTCATTTGTCCAGCCGTCGAGCATCATTACGGATGATCGTCCCCCAATTAACTCGCCATCGGGAATTACATGCACAAGAGTAACGCCATTCGCTCGCGTCGTCGGTATCAGTTCGCTTTCCGGATTAACAGCAATATCCGTACGAACGTTGGGATTGATTCTGCCTGTTTCTCGGTAATCGAGCGTTGCACGCACCGCTTCGATCTCCTGCAAACCCACCTGTGATGCGGTGTTGATCAGTCCGGGATAGATATGCTTTCCTGTTACATCAATTCGTTCTGTATTCGCAGGCAAATCGACATTCTTCCCGATCTTCGTGATCTTTCCGTTTTCAAACAGCAGCGTACCGTTCTCAATGACCGGACCGCTCACGGGGTGAATCGTTCCGCCAATAAGAGCGATCGGATGTTCTTGTTTCTTTGCCGGAATCGGCTCCGAAGCAATTGAGAACGAAAACACGATAATCAACAACAGAAACAGACTCAAAAAGAGCGTCGTCATGTCTGAATGTTTTTGCCGGGAGTTCATTCTACAACTTCCTGTGAAAAGCTTGAGGGAACAATGATTGATTGCTCTTGTTCTCTGACCTTGAACTTCAACATTCAGTATTCGATGTTCAGTATTCATCTCAGTATCCTCCTTCCATTGTTGAATATTCTTCATGGCACGAATACTCGCTACTCTTGTGCGGAAGCGACGGCGGACTGCCGGACCCTTTTTTCTTCACCTTCAACGCTTTTTGCACCAACGCCGCTTTTTTCTTGCTCACTTCCTTCCTCATTTCTGCATCTTCCTGAATGTCGAAATATTTCCTTCCTTCAATCCACGTCTGCTCGCATTTCGAATAGGTAGACAACGGATGTCCGTTCCAAATGACAAAGTCGCCATCTTTTCCTTCCTCCAATGAGCCCACGCGGTTATCGATTCGCAATTGTTTTGCCGGATTGATGGTTACAAACCTCAGCGCATCTATTTCGTTCACGCCGCCGTACTTCACCGCTTTCGCTGCTTCAAGATTCATTCGTCGCGCCATTTCGTTGCTGTCGGAATTGTACGAAACGACGACACCCGCATCGTACATCAACTTCCCGGCGTACGGAATAGCATCCACCACTTCGTATTTGTACGCCCACCAATCGCTGAAGCACGAAGCGCCAACGCCTCGTTTCGCAATTTCATCGGCAACTTTGTATCCTTCCAGCACATGCTGTAACGTTCCGATTTGAAATCCGAAATCATCCGACACGCGCAGAAGCATTAAAATCTCATCCTGCCGGTAGCAGTGAGAATGGACAAGCCGCTGTTTGTTCAAAATTTCTGCAATGGCTTCTAACTCAAGATCGCGGCGCGGCGGAACAAGATTAGGATTCGGTTTTTCTTTCATCTTCCTGTCATACTCACGCGCAGCCAAAAATTCATCGCGGATGATTTGTTCAACTCCCATCCGTGTTTGCGGATAGCGCGTGGTAAAATTGTCTCCCCAGTTTGATTGCTTCGGATTTTCACCGAGCGCAAATTTAATTCCCGGAATTGCCCCTTCAAACTTCATTTGGTCCGGCAACATTCCCCACCGCAATTTTATCACTTGATTCTGCCCGCCAATCGGATTTGCTGAGCCGTGCAGTAAATTCGCCGTTGTTAAACCGCCGGCAAGTTGGCGGTAGATGTTAATGTCGTCGGCGTTGACCACATCGCCGATACGAACTTCGGCAGTAATTGCCTGTCCGCTTTCATTCACACCGCCGGAAATTGCTGTGTGTGAATGTGCGTCGATCAATCCGGGAGTAACATGCTTTCCGGTTGCATCGATAACAATCGCACCGCTCGGAGCGGCTAATCCTTTCCCAATTTTTGAAATTTTCCCTTTCACAATCAGCATATCGGCATTCTCGAGTTTTCCTTGCGGACCGGAAGTCCAGAGTGTTGCATTCTTCACAAGCACATCCTGCTGTTTTGGAATTTCCTTCCGACCGAATGCACCGTCGGGATACACTACTTCATCGGTAGCACAGAGTGGTTCAGCAGGTTTTGCAGTATCAGGTTTTGGAACGAATGGAGAGCGGAAAACTGCGTTCCACGTTCCGTTGACGGCGTTGGGAAATTCAATGATACCAGACATCTTCTTTTCCGATACAGCGCCGGACAAACGAACAACACCGGTAACGCCGAGCGAATCTCCGTCGAACGAAAATGCAATCTGTTTTTTCGATAACGTCAACGACGAAATTTTTGTCTTCAGTACGCCGCGAACAAGTTGCGCCGAGGGTGATTCCGCTTCACCTGAAATTTCGAGTGTTGCCGTATCTATCTTTCCGATGGCTGTGGCTGAGGTAAACGACCACGTTCCGCGGATGTCAACTTCCACCTTCGGCTTCACCTCGTACCTGTTTCCACCAATCCACGTTTCGCGAATTTTTGTGTTGTCGGAAAACAGTTCCCCTTCGGTAATGACAATGTTTGCAATTTTCCCCTGTTCAATAGTCCCAAGTTGTTTTTCCATGCCGAGAAGTGAAGCTGGAATAGTCGTTACCGCCGCCAAAGCATCATCAAAACTTAAACCGCAATCAATTGCCGTCTTCACCATCGATCTGAACTTGGCAACATCTTTTAACTGATGTGAGGTGAAGGCAAATAGTACTCCGGCTTTTTTTAGGCGCGACGGATTTTCAGAAGCAAAATCCCAATGACGCAATTCTTCGTAACCGGCATTGAACGCATCTTCCGGCGTTTCGACTGCCGGCGCATCGGGAAAATTGACGGGAAGAATGATCGGCGCCTGTAGTGATTTGATTGCATCGAGGCGGCGGTATTCATATCCGTTGCCGCGGAGTATCATTGGCAGTGAAAATTCTTTCGCAAGACTGCCTGCGCGAAGCGACGTCAACTCATCCCCGGTTTCAATAACAATTTTTTGTTTCCCGCTAATGACGCTTTCCAGCGCGGCGAGTGTTTTGTTCTCTTCCGGTTTTGGTTGGTTCGGATTCTTTGCATAAATTTTTTGCGCATCGGAATACCACTTCGCATCCATCAACGTCTGCCGAATCAAAGCGATCTGCCCCA
>JBFMDF010000147.1:0-5579 GCA_040753935.1 Bacteroidota bacterium
CCTTTTCGTTCATATAGATTTCCGACCTGTGTCTGGAAGGTTTTGAAACCGCCGATACCGGAGCCAAACACGACACCGACTTTTTCTTTATTCGTCTTTTCAAAATCGATTCCGGCGTCTTTTATCGCTTGTTCGGCCGCGGCAAGCGCGTACTGTGTGAATGCATCTACGCGCTGAGCAAGTTTACGGTCCATGTAGTTGAGCGGATCAAATCCTTTCAATTCGCCGGCAAATTTTGTTTCGTAATTTGTCGTATCGAAGTACGTAATGTTCGCGATGCCGCTTTTACCGGCAAGAGCGTTCTTCCAGAATTCTTCTACCGTTAATCCGATTGGCGTTACCGCACCCATACCGGTAACAACAACTCTGCGTGATTGTTTTGCCATAAAAATATTCCCTGAAAAATTGTTACCGCCACGTCACAAAGAGACTGAAAACTTCTGCTGTCCCTTTGTGCTTCCGCAGTTTAGTCTTTTGTTCTACAAAATAAAAAACCACAACGTCACAGCAAAGCGTAGCACAACTGCAACGGTGTGGTCTTACATAAAAAAGGTGTAGCAATTATCCTTTTTTGGATTCGATGTATTTGATCGCATCACCGACAGTGCCGATTTTTTCTGCATCTTCATCCGGGATGCTCATGCCGAAGGTTTTCTCGAATTCCATCACTAACTCTACGGTATCGAGCGAATCGGCGCCGAGGTCATTGGTGAATGATGCTGTTTCGGTGACCTGCGCGGCATCAACGCCAAGTTTGTTGACGATGATCTCTTTCACTTTTGCTGCTACATCTGACATAGTTGTTCTCCTATTAAGGTTGCTGGAAAGTTTATATTTTTCTTCTTTTGGTTGCTTGTTATTGATGTACCTCGTTGTTTAAGAATCCCTGAAGCATGCTGGCACTTCACTACATTACCATTCCACCGTCAACACACAGCGTTTGCCCGGTGATATAGTTGGAATCCTCTGATGCCAAGAAGCAGACCACCCCCGCCACTTCTTCCGGTTTCGCCATCCGCTTCATTGGAATGATGCCCAAGATACTTTCTTTTTGCTTCTCATTCAACTTTTCTGTCATCTCGGTTTCAATAAATCCCGGCGCAATGACATTGACCTGGATATTGCGGGATGCGAGTTCTTTGGCTATGGATTTGGTAAAACCGATAACACCCGCTTTGGAAGCCACGTAATTTGCCTGTCCGGCGTTGCCAACAAGTCCGACCACAGAGGAAATATTGATGATTTTTCCCGCTTGTTGACTCATCATTTGCCGGCATGCCGCTTTGGTGAAATTGAAAACACTTTTCAAGTTTGTTGCGATGACGCTATCCCAATCTTCTTCACTCATGCGCATCAACAGACCGTCTTTGGTAATGCCAGCATTGTTCACAAGAATATCGAGTCTGCCGAATTCTTTAATTACTGCCTGCACAACATCGTTTGATTGTGCGGTATTCGCAGCATCTGATTGGTAGGCGACCGCTTTGCGTCCGTTGGCGTGCAATTCTGCAACCAATGAATCGGCTTCTTCTTTTCTACTGCGATAGGTGAATGCAACAGTTGCACCTGCTTCAGAAAGCCGGAGAACAATTGCCCGCCCGATTCCGCGCGAACCACCGGTCACTAACGCTACTTTACCTGCTAAATTGTAGTTTGTCATTGTTAATTCTCACTTAGAGTTTCACGCTTTAGGTTTCATGTCTTTTTCTTGAGCCATGAAACTTGACACGCCTGCTATCTACTGACTATGCATTGTTTTCTGATCTTGATAATTGTGCATTCTTGTCCGAAGGATACTTCGTACAATCCCGCAATTGACGATATCCTTCCTTCCCTAACACAAACTCCAACTCCGCTCTGCATGAATCAATCAGCAATGTCTCAGTTTCATTCACTATCGTACAGCACGGCGCTTCACCCTGCTGAAAATCATCAAACGTCAGCAGTCCGTTTTCAACGGTGATAGGGAATGCGATGCAATAGAATGGTTTGATTTTCCACGGATCACCGTACTGCTCTGCGCTCACCAATTGAACGCTGCATCGTCCATCACTTCGGAGAAACACACACTTGTTGTTATGAACTTCTGTCCCAACAGAGTAGCCAGAAGGAAAATCAACATCCTTTTCCATTCTCTGTTCAAACCAACGGGATTCATCAGTCGTTTGCGTTTCATCCATCATCAGTTTAATTGTTTCTTTATGTTGAAGGATGGTTTCTTTTTCCTCTAAGTCAACAAACACTCCCGACCGACAGCACGTAGTCTGACATTGATGTGGACCGCATCCTACCGCAAAACCTTTTTCAAGAAGAATAGGGTCAATCGTGTATTTCCCAATGCGAAGTTCGTTCATGAAACTATTTCATGGTTAAAATTCAAGTGTATCGATGACGACGTGAAATACGACTTCTTTTCAGCTTTTAATATCTGCCGCTTTATCAATGCCAATCACTTCAACGCCGGCAACGATTCGCTTCACTAATCCTTGCAGTACTTTTCCCGGTCCAATTTCAATAAACTTCATCGCACCATCGGCAGCCATTGTAGCAATTGTCTCTTCCCATCGTACAGCACTTGTTACCTGTTCGAACAGCAGTTGACGAATTTCGTCTGCCCGTGTAACAGGTTTGGCGGTAACATTTGCATACACCGGAATTCTTGCATCATGGATTTCTATCCTGTCGAGCGCTTCTTTGAGTTTATCTTTTGCCGACTGCATTAACGGAGAGTGAAATGCACCGCTAACCACAAGTTCTTTCACCAACTTTGCACTGCGTTCTTTTGCCAATTCCATTGCTTTCCGGACTCCCGTTACAGAGCCGGAAATAACAATCTGTCCCGGCGAATTAAAATTAGCCGGTTGAACAATTCCTTCGGCAGATGCAGTGCGGCAAATTTCTGTTACAACATCCGGTCCCAGGCCGACTATTGCCGCCATTGTGCCGAGATTCTCTTCGCCTGCTTTCTGCATTAATTCGCCGCGAAGTCGGACAAGTTTGATTGCATCGGAAAATGACATGGCGCCTGCCGCAACAAGCGCCGAGTATTCGCCAAGCGAGTGTCCTGCCACCATTGCCGCATCAGTCGGTTTCAGCACATTCCACAATGCCATGCTATGCAAAAAAATCGCGGGCTGGGTATTCTTTGTCTGCTTCAGTTCTTCTTCCGGTCCATTAAAGCAGATAGTGGAAAGCGAAAATCCTAAAATCGCATCTGCCTCTTCAAAATACTTTTTTGCTTCCGGAAATTGATCGTAGAGATCTTTTCCCATACCGACATATTGCGAACCTTGTCCGGGAAATAAATATGCAATCATAAGGTTAAAGACAAAAGTATCACGCAACAATTTTCAGGGGAAGACAGCTTCATTCTAATTTTAGCTTTTGACTTTTTACTCAAATTAATACGCCCACTTAACATACACCGCACCCCACGTATATCCGGCACCGAAACTGGCGAAGATAAGATTTTGCCCTTTCTTTATTTTCCCTGCCTGCCACCATTCAGAGAGACAAAGTGGAATTGTTGCCGCTGTGGTGTTGCCGTACTTATCGATGTTGATCATCACTTTTGATTTGTCGAGCCCCATGCGTTCCGCCGTTGCGTCAATAATGCGCATATTTGCCTGATGCGGCACCAGCCAATCGACATCGGCACCGGTGAGGTTGTTGCGTTTCATAATTTCTTCTGAAACATCCGCCATACCCACCACAGCAACTTTGAATACCGCTTTCCCATCCTGAAAAATGTAGTGCATTTTTTTATCAACAGTGTCATGCGATGGGGGATTCAAACTTCCACCGCCTTTCATATACAAATACTGCCCACCGCTTCCGTCGCAATACAGAATATGATCAATGATGCCGTAATTTGGATCGGATGAAGGCTCAAGAAGAACAGCCGCACCAGCGTCACCGAAGAGAATACATGTGTTGCGGTCGGTGTAATCTACAATTGAACTCATCTTATCAGCGCCCACTACGAGCACTTTGCTATACCTTCCCGTTTCAACCAACTGCGCACCGAGAGAAATGGCGTACACAAAACCAGAACATGCGGCGGAAATATCAAACCCCCAGGCTTTCTTCGCTCCAATTTTTTCTTGAAGCACACAAGCGGTAGCGGGGAAAAACATATCGGGTGTAACCGTCGCAAAAATGATGACATCAAGTTCCTCTGCGCCAATGCCACGGTGTTTCAGAAGTTGTTGGACGGCGGGAACGGCAAGGTCAGACGTAGCGCCGTGCTCTAAAATTCGCCGCTCGTAAATACCAGTACGCGTGCGAATCCATTCATCGTTGGTGTCGACCATTTTCTCAAGGTCTGCGTTGGTTAATACTTTGTCGGGAACATAATGCCCGACTGCGGTAATGGCTGCTCTGATTTTCTGCTGCATATTTTTTTAACAGACAAGAATTGTCTGTCCTACCCTTGTTGTTGTAATTTTTCCTGAATGTGTTGATTGATATTGTACTGTACAACTTCTTCTGCGCGAAAGAGCATATTCCTTATCGCTTTGGGGGGCGAACTGCCGTGACCGATGATGGTAACGCCATTCACACCCAACAACGGTATTCCACCGAATTCGGTATAATCCATATCGCGGAAGATATCCTTCAGTGAACTGCGAAGCACGCCAATCATGAGTTTATTGAAGATGCTTTTGTTTGCAAATTTCTTAAACTGAAATTTCAAATATCCGGGAACGCTTTCGGCAAATTTCAGCAGAACATTGCCGACAAACCCATCACATACCACCACATCCACATTTCCTTTCAGAATATCACGCCCTTCAATGTTGCCGACGAAATTGAATTTCTCTTTCCGCTCTGACATGAATTTGAACGTTTCCTTTGCCAGTTCATTTCCCTTTGACCCTTCTTCGCCGATGTTCAACAATCCCACACGCGGATTGTTCTTCTTGAACATAAATTCTGAATAAATACTTCCCATCACTCCAAACTCGTATAAAAACTGCGGACGGCAGTCTGCAACAGCGCCGACATCAACAATCAACGTAGGTCCCTGTTCACTCGGGAATATCGCCGCAATAGTTGGACGACTGACACCGGGAATGCGTCCCAGAATTAACGTTGATGCCGCCGTAACCGCACCGGTATTTCCTGCACTCACAAAGGCGTCAACTGCCCCTTCTTTGTGTAGTGTAATTCCTTTCACAAGAGATGAATTCGGCTTTGTTTTTACGGCTACAACCGGAGAATCATGCATATCGACAATGTCCGGCGCGTGAACAATCGAGAAGTCAAGACCGGCAGCATCGTGTTTACTCACCTCTTCGTTGATTTTTTGCTCGTTACCAACAAGCACAACATGAAAGCGATTGTTGCTCTGGCGGAGGCATTCAATGGCTCCCTGCACTTCATGAGCAGGCGCAAAATCTCCCCCCATGGCATCGAGTGCAATGCGGAGTTTTTTATTTGCGTGAGTCAAACCGTTTGCGAAGGTTGTGATTGAATAGTCGTGATAGAGTACAGAAAAGCCATCCCAACCAGATTGAGATGGCTTTTCACGAAATTTCCATTATGCTTGCTTTTTTTCCATCAACACGCGTCCTTTG
>JBFMDF010000148.1:0-5575 GCA_040753935.1 Bacteroidota bacterium
CATCGAGCCGACAAGTTTAATCTGAGGATATTGTGTTGCATCAACAGAAGAAAGATCAACAACTGGACCGACAATATTTGTCTGCACTACTGTGTCAATGCCGGAATCTTTTACCCCTACAACAGCCAACCTCACAGTACTGCCGTTGGGAATTGAGGCAGTAATGCTGACATCCTTCCATTCAGCAACAGGACCGAACGACGGTGTTTCAAACGAACCGACCGAATCGGGAATGATAATGGTGGTATCTATCTTCACTCTTCCTTGAAATGTTTTCGAAAATTTTTCCGGAACCGTACCAGCAAGCGCGCCTTTGTATCCAATCATAGCCCATGAAGAAGTGACTTGGGGACTATTCTTCACGCTATCGATGTACATACTGCCGTACGATTTTATGGAAGAAATTAGTCCAGTATTTAGATTACCACCTCCCCCTGCATTAGAAATTGCCATAATAACGATGTACTGCGGAGGCAATGTATCGAGCAAGGTTTTGAAAGCTGTCGCTTCGGCGGCGCTTCCCAATACATCGAACCGCATGTAATTGCCAAATGCAAAGGTTGTCTTGTCGAACCAACACACATGGTAACCCCTCAGCGTATTTTCCGGAACAAAGTTCTGACCGTTTTTCGTAATCACCGCTGTGTTGCCATCATTTACACCGGCAGAGATTGCGCTAAAGGTAATTCGGCTTGAATCGAGTCGTATTTGGTTGGATAAAACTTTAGCAGTCTGTACTTGTACTTTGCTGAAAGAAACACTGTCCGCTATCAAAAAATTCGTTTGTGTACCGACACGGTATGAATATACCAGCCCTTCCCCCGCAGTTTCATTCACTTTTGTCTGCACCCACACACGCTTGCCCTGAAATGCCTGATTGAGTCTAAACGATGTAAAAAAAGTATCAAATGGAACTTGATAGGTTTGCTTCTGACTGAACGAGGGATGTTCACTAACATCAACTAAAAAATGTGGCTGAAGGACTGATACTGTTGGATTTAGATATGTTATCATCCCGTCGGTTTGGTTCAACGTTTCGTCGTCAGACAAATTACGAATGGTTGTTGTTGCCACAAAGATATTCCGCACAAAAGTATTATCACTTTCAGATAATTCCTCAATGCTGTTCGCGGAATCAATACTAACGGTAACAGTATGCACACCGGCTTTTCCAAAAATCGGTATCGAGAAGGTAATTGAATCTGCGTAGCGAGGCACCGGTTGTTTCATCTGTGTCGAAAATGAGGTCACCCCTTGATATTCATCCCGGATCGAAATGACAATGGAATCCCCAATAACTGCTCCGTAGTTATTGTAGTTCAACGTAACAGTCATTGACGCGGAAATATCAGTCGGAGATTCCGGCTGTATCGTTATCGCCGCATTAGTGAATGAAAAATTTGGCTTGGTTGGTATCGGCAGTTTCACTATCGGATCGCCAATCAGTTCGTTTGTTTTCACAAACAATCCATACGAACTGTTAACCCCATATTGTTTGATGTAATCGATCTTTGCCAAACGGTGAACATCTCCCAGTGACGCAGAAGTATCAATTAACAACTTCTTGTAAAAGAATCGTGGGAAGGTAAAAGCGGTTGACTCAAATCCCAACGATGAATTACCAACGTAGCCTATTGCTTGTCCGGAAAGACTGTTTACCGCCAGTTCAGAAAATGAAAGAACGTCCGGTTCTGCAAATTTCGCCGTTGAACATCCAAAATCGGTAATCAACGGATTCCGATCTCTGATGTTTGCCAACTGCGAAACATCGGTAATGCTGTTATCCCACGTTTGCGTTCCGCTGTGGCCAATGTACGAAATAAACACGCCCCCTTGTTCAATCGCATTCTTAATGTACTCAGGCGAATAAGGACCAAAATTCGTAATCGGGTCGGTCGTTTTATAAAAATTCACCGCACTGCCCCCTATCGGCGGAGGCAGTACGTAGTTGTTGATGATATAATCATTCACCCCTTTCGACTGTGCAATTTGTCCTGGATTGGTAAAATTTCCGCCGGCAAAAAACATGTAGCGTTTGTTCCAATCATCAAACCCTTTGACAACATATTTTTGATGTTTCGTCGCATACGATTGAAATTCTTCTACATTCCGTGCCGGCACTCTGCCGATGTTCATCTGCGGTATCAACGCACCAGTCGGATCCCACAACACAAACCAAATATCGCTTACCGGATTGCCGTATGACGGGACAAAGTTGACTACTTTCGGAGCGCCAAAGTATCGGGTTTTATTCCCATAGAAATCGTACGTTCCTTTTCCAATAAGAAAAACATATTTCGGTTTCGGCAACTGCCAGTAGATATGCGTTGCTTTCAAAAATTCGCGAATAGGTTCCGGAGCAAAAAAACCATAATTAAACTCATCGTAAATATCGTTCACGTCAATGACCGCTGTTGTTACACCGTACGTAGAACTGATGAATGAAGCGTAACTGGTCGCCGACGGAAGGAACACAGGATGTGTAATGGCAATGTAATCTGCCTGCCGGGTTGTACTTCTGAGATTTGTAAATTTCTTTTTGTAGAAAAAAATTGGGGAAGGAATTTTATCTTCACGAAGTAGAAAATAATACGTTCCATTGGTCACAGAGTCGGCGAATCGTAGTGTGTCGTTACTACGTGTAACGTTTGTAATTTTTCGAATAGAACTATCGGCACTGTTAAACTTATACAGCGAGTGTGTGCCAGATGTTAATCCCGTAACAATGAAGTGCGCATATGTTGACGAGGAAAGATTGTTGTAAGCAAAGTTCAGTGAGTCGGTCGTCGTTTTCAGATAACGGGGATATTCCAACTCGTACCAATCGCGGATAACAGTATTTATCGAATTTCCCGTTACCGCGAATGAATGGATATCGACGGTATTACTTCCATTTTTCAATACTGACGATGAGAAATTTGCCGTGAGCACTTTTACCTGATATTTATTAATAAACCCAGAGTCATACTTCGTTGCAGTGTTATTGATCGATAAGGCAAGGTTATGTGCATTCGAGATAAGATTTGATGCATAATCCTGAAGTTTTACAAACGCGCGTGCTGGTTTGCCCGGAAAAAGATTCGACACGGAAAAACCGACCGACAGTTTTCCCACATTCAGGTTCCCTTCATGCCACGTTTCATTTTCTAAAATTTTAGGATCATTTTTCCTAATTTCACCTCCGCTTAAAGAAAAATCCCACCACATATCTTTTTCACTATGGATAAGGTGATCATAATATTGTAATGTGTCTGTAACACTACCTGAAGAAGAGAGCGTGTCTGCACGCATTCCTAAAGAACCACCCCATGTTAGCCAGTAAATTGTTGTGTCAGAATATCTGTTGAGATATTCATAGTACGCTGAATCGTACGGAGCAGGTTCCCGGTAGCGCAGATCGCCGTAATTTCGGCGTCCTAAAAATTCTATATAATCGTTCTGATTAAAAACATTGTCCCCCTCGCCAAAAACATAAATTGGCTGTTCTTTCCCTTTCATGTATATTTTCAATGTTTTCGGATCAACGGAACTTACGGGAACGCCGTACGACTGAAGCTCATTGTACCGTAACCGGTAAATTCCGTCGGCAACTACGCCAAGTTTTACATAATCGTTGGAATAATTAATCCACGAATCGGTCTGTGAAACTGGAAAAACAGGACGCGCAACTTTCCACTGTGAGCCATAACGCGGGTTATCAATGATATTATCGGCAACACGATGTGTCCGATGTTCAACAGCACCTTCGTCAAGAGGAAGATCAACATCTATTCTGAACTCTTTAATCTCCACCGGTTGCCCATTGATGAAGGTAAAGGGATGAACAACAACATGCGCACAATAGTAATTATCAATCCAAAGATATCCCTTGACTTCGTAAAAGAGCGACGGCAGTTGTTTCGGGTATATCAATTCAGCATCAAGCGCCGCGTGCTTGGTTATCGATGCGGTAATGTTCGGTTGAGAGAAAGGTGGAAGAGCAAGAAAGATACTTCTTGAAGGAAACTGCTGTTCGTTACTTTCCGTTTGTTCTGCCAATGAGAGAATCCGCTGTTGATTCTTTTCTTGAATTGAATAAGAATAACCGGCATTACTGTACGTAAGACGATAGTGTCCATTGACCGATTCTTCTTTTACCAATGAAATCTGTGCAGACAGAATCCACGGTAACAGAAACAGAAGATACCCTACTCGAAGCATCATAAACTAGTCACCAAACGGATTTTTGTAAAGATGTAATCGTTCTAGGAAAAAATAATAAAAAAATTTCATATCGGTAATTACATACCGTTTGAACAATCGGCGTGGTTCTTGCAAAAGGCGATACAACCATTCAAGACCCGCGTTTTGCATCCACACCGGCGCCCGTTTTCGTTTTCCGCTCAGAACGTCAAATGTTCCCCCTACAGCAAAAAAAATATTAACATTGGGTAACTGAAACTTATACTTTGCAATCCATAGTTCCTGCTGTGGTGAACCAATTCCTACTGCTAAAACGTTTGCCTGCGATTGAGTAATGATGTTAACAACCTTTTGAGACTCAATTTCATCATTTTCAAAACCCTTTTTGCCAGAATACGAACCAACTACCAATGCGCTCCCAAGTTCCTTATTTAATCTTTCACCTGCACGGTGTACCGAATCATCCAACCCACCAAGTAAAAACACTTTTGTTCTGTTGTCTTTTGCATGATAGCGACAAAATTCTGGGAAAAAATCGACACCGCTTATTTTTTCCTGTATCCTTTTACCTCCGAGGTTATACAATGAAAAGATGATTTTGCTGTCGAGAAGAACATAGTTTGCATTTTTATAAGCATTGTAGAAATGATAGTCGTTTTGCAACCTAACGAAGTGATCAACATTAGGAGTAAAAACAATACCACTTGTTAATTCTTCAAGAAGCACTGCTTGTGTTGAATTGTAGATTTCGATATTAAGAATCCTTGTTGAAGTGCTCTTAGCGCTCATTTTTTTAGTAAATGATAATCACGTTGTTTGTAAACGTTCAAACAATGCCTGATACTGTTGTTTCGCTTTCTCAAAAGTAAAGTTCGAAAGACGGCGGTAATTTGCCATTCCCATTGCTCGTTTTTTTTCTTCAGATAATAATAAAAATTCCCTGAGTGCGGCAGTCAGTGAATCTATAGTATTGTGAAAAAATATCACGCCGTTGCTATCTAACAATTCGCGAAACACCGGCAAATCGCTACACAGCAGCGGTTTCGCGTATTGCGATGCTTCAAAAGCAACATAGCCAAATGATTCCCACGAAGTGGGAAAGACAACCGCATCGGCACGTTGCAGCAGTTTTTCTTTTTGTTCTTCATCAACGTAGCCAAGCCACTTGATTCGTCTGTCGTCTCGAACTTTCTTAAACAACGCCGAAGTAATATCGTCCGGATTTAAGGTAACGTATAACGAATAGTCGGTATCAGTCAGTTGAAGAAATGCTTCCAACAGCAACTCGACTCTTTTGTTTCCGTCATTTCTCCCTAAATATAATATATATTTTTCGCTGTTAATGTCTAAAACACCTTCTGGTTTTGGAGGTGTGTGTACATATAAAGGAATT
>JBFMDF010000149.1:0-5565 GCA_040753935.1 Bacteroidota bacterium
TTGTTTGAAAGAATGAATTTGCCGAAACTTGAAACAGTTTATTTCCAATCGTATCGTGAATTACTCCTTCACCGTAATATACTTTTTCAACATCGCCGACGGCAACTTGCGACTTTCGAAGATTGATGTTGTTGACGACAGTGGTGATTTCGGGAAATCGATTTGTCAATTCAGATGATAGTTTCGACATGATCTCCGGTTTGTCTTCAAATGTTACGACATTCACCATAACATCGCCGGTGTTCTTTCCTTCACGGATAACAAGATTGCGAAAGTAACCGCTTTGTGTTTCTTGTGAGTAGGCAGGAATGTTGTTCGAAAGGGCAAAGTCGCGTACAGCATTTACAATGCTGTTGCTCAGTTCCGATTGAAGAAAACATTCGTGCACATCCAACACTTTGTCCCATCGCTGTGGTACATGAAACCCCAACGACAGAGGTGGAACATTGTTGAGATTTTCCACCTCTTCCTTTCGCAGCCACCGCTTTTCACTGAAGGAAAATTCCAGCTTGTTTCGATAAAAATAGATATCGTCCGAACCGATGATGGGCAGGATCGGCACTTCTTTCATTCCGCCGATGCGCTCCATTGCATCTACTACATGCTGTTGTTTGAACTGCAGTTGCACAGCGTAGTCCACGTGCTGCCATTTGCAACCGCCACACGTGCCGAAGTATGTACAGCGCGGAGTTGTTCTTTTCGGTGAGGGCTGTACTACTTCCACAACTTTGGCTTCAGCATGTCTCTTTTTGATTTTGAAGATTTTTGCTTTCACCACATCGCCTTCTACCGCCCCTTCAACAAACACTACGAAACCGTTAATGCGGGCAATGCTTTTCCCTTCAAAGCCGGTGGATTCGATGGAGAGTTCTAGAGTGTCACCATATGATACTGTTGTTTCTTCGTTGCTCATGTAGATAAAAATTTGTAATGTTTTCCCAATGAAAGTTCATGAAATCATAAAACTCATAGAATCTGATGGGTGGTACCTTGTTAGAACAAAAGGTAGTCATCGCCAATTCAAACACCCAAGCAAACCAGGTTTGGTAACAATAGCGGGGAAACCAAACACTGATTTGCCTAAAGGTACTGAAAATAGTATCTTAAAACAGTCAGGGTTGAAAAAGTAGATACAATGAAATACACTGTCATTATTGAAAAAGGCGAATCTTCATACGGCGCTTATGTGCCTGATTTACCTGGTTGTGTGGCAGTCGGAGAAACCGAAGATGAAGTTCGACGGCTTATTAAAGAAGCAATTGAATTTCACCTTGAAGGACTGCGGGAGAACGGAGAGTTTATTCCGGAACCCAAATCAAAAAGCGAACTTATTGAAATCGCTGCCTGATATTTTATATTAAATCTGCCAGTGAACCAAAATCAGGATCGAACAGCCGCTTGTATGTTCTAATTGCAAAGCCGTCTGTCATTCCCGCAATGTAATCGCACACCATTCTCACACGCGCAGATACGTTCTCCACACTCAACACATTGTTTTCAAACGATGTCGGCAGTAAGTGCATCTCTGCCTTTCCTTTCCTGATGTAATTTTCCATCAATGTATCAAAGATCCGCCGAAGCATAAAATCTCCCTTCTTCTCCACCTGATTCAATTGCGGAGAACGAAAGACGAGGTCGAGCGATAATTGTTTAAACATTGCCGATTCGTGTTTGACGCATTCGTCTACCTTCAAAGTATATTTGTAACGGTGTGTTCTTTCGCTCATCACGTTGTGCACTTCATCAACAGAACACGCTGCAATGTATGTTCCGATTGCTGCCGACATATATCGTTCGGTGTATCCGTTGTGCATCGCATCAAATAATTTTTCCAAACTTTTCTGCAGTTCTCCGCTTAGTTGCTGAGTTCCTGCCCACTGTTCAATCTTTTGCCTGGTGATGAAGCCGGAATGAATACCGTCAACAACATCGTTCAGCGAATACGCAACATCATCCGCCCAATCCATGATTTGACATTCAATGCTGCGGAAGGCATTCCGCTGTTTTCCTGCAGAAAATTCTTTTGTAATGTCAATGTCGCCAAAAACAAAATCTAAATACTTCTTTTGTTCATCGTAGAGATAATGATTAACCGGTTCATTCAATTCAGAGAAGAGCGTTTTGTATTTTAACACGCCGTCAAGAAACGCGCGCGTCGGGTTCATTCCTTTCCGCACGCCGCGCTCGGAGTAAATCGTTTCTGTAAGCATCCGCAGTGTTTGTGCATTTCCTTCAAATCCGCCGTAGTTGTTCATTAACTGATGCAACGTTCGTTCGCCGGCGTGACCGAACGGCGGATGACCGAGATCGTGTGAAAGACAAATGGCTTCGACAAGATGAGGGTCAATGAAATACGTATCGTTGAAATGCGGACTGTTGCGCTGCAAATAGGTGCAGATTGCCCTCCCGATTTGTGCTACTTCAAGCGAATGTGTTAATCGCGTTCGGTAAAAATCGTACTCGCCGGAAAGAAAGACCTGCGTCTTCGCCTGCAATCTTCTGAACGCCGAGGTGTGAATGATTCTATCCCGATCTTGCTCAAACGGCGAACGGTAATCCTCTTTGCGCTGGCTGTCGAGGCAATGAGTATCGAAACTATTGTACAATGTATTTGTCATTGGTTTTTGCGAGTGATGATTCGTCCTTCCATTTCATTCAGACACCTTGTGTTCTGTTTCTGATTTGTATCCTTGCCACAAAAAATGTTGTGGGAATGGTGATGAACAAGATACCGAGAATTGTTTCGAAACCAAACACGCGGTTCCAGATTACAATATCCAGCACGGTTGCAAAGACAACCTGTGCAAGACCAACGGTTGAATTTACCGACGGATTTCCAAGAATATATGCACGTGTCATCGCCAGTTGTGCCGCAGTTCCCGTTACGCCGACACCTAACAGACCAACGACGACAGGCCAACTATACTTTGCTCCATCCACTATCATTGCGAGTGATGGAATCATCACGAGAAATGTTATCGCACTTGCCACGCCGGTAAAATGTGCTACAACCGTTGTCGGATGAAGCCCTTTTGTACGATGAAGATTGTACACTGCAATAGCGGCAAAAAGCGCTTGTAGAATGCCGATGTACACTGCCAGACTTCCTTGATCAAAGTGCGGTTGCTGAATGAAGAATACACCGACAACGCTTAACACAACGGAAATGAGAACAGAACGCGATACAAGTTTGTTTTCCACAACCGCAATCAGCACTGCCATCCAAATCGGGACCAGATTGCTCAACGATGTTGCTTCAGCAATCGGAAGGTTGGCAAAGACGTAGAATGTGCAGAGAATGGAAATCGTCCCTGCAATGCTTCGCCACCATAGGGAAGAAGGAACGTTGAAAAAAATTACCGGCTGACGTGTTGTGCGTGCAAGGATGAGGATCAGCACGAAGTTGATGAATGACCGCGCAAATCCTGTAACGCGCCAGTCGAATGTCTCCTTGAGCGAATGCGTGAACGCTCCCATCAGCGCAAAACAAAAAGCGCTGAAGAGCATCCACCCGACGGCTGATATATTCTTAATCTTAAACACAGGTTTAATTGATAATTGTCAACTGTTCCCTTCCAGCTCTTCCGAAATCTTCGTCCACTCTTCTATCAGTTCATTCAATTTTTTGTTCACCGCATCGTACTCTGCGCTGATTGTTTTTGCTGTTGCAGGGTTTCTAAAAAACTCTACGCTTGCCATCGTATCTTCAATTTTCGATTTCTGATTTTCAATTCCGGCTATTTCTTTCTCGATTTGCTCTAACCTCCTTTTTAATTGAAATGTATTCTTTTTCTGCTTTTCACTGTTCACTTTGAACTTTTGATTTGATTGAGCAGGAATTATAGGTACGTGGGTGTTGACAATTTTTTCCTGCTTTCCGACTTCCGGAACCTGACTGCTCGCTTTCTCTCTTTTCTTCGCTTCAAGATACTCGCTCACATTTCCAATGTACGTTTTTACTGTGCCGCCGGGAGAAATTTCAAGCACTTTGTTCACGATTGTATCAAGAAACGCGCGATCGTGCGACACAATCAAATACGTTCCGTCAAATGTATGCAGCGCTTCCTGCAATACTTTTTTCGAACGCATGTCGAGATGATTCGTCGGTTCGTCCATAATTAAAAAATTTGCCGGCGTCAGAAGCATCTTTGCCAATGCCAGACGGCTCTTCTCTCCGCCGGAAAGGACTTTGACTTTTTTGAATACATCATCTCCGCGGAAGAGAAAGGAGCCAAGAATGGTCCGGAGTTTTGTGCGAATCTCTCCAACCGCAACTTCATCCACCGTTTGAAGAACTTCTTTCTCCAAATCTAACTCTTCGGCTTGATGTTGCGCAAAGTACGACACAATGACGTTGTAGCCGATAGTCCGCATTCCCGATTGAAACGGTTCAATACCGGCGGCAATTTTCGCCAGCGTTGACTTCCCCGCGCCGTTTACTCCAACAATAGCAATTTTGTCGCCGCGTTCAATGGTGTAGGTTAAATCGTTATACACAACCTTTTCACCGTCTGCCCGTCCGTTTGCTGACGGGTACGTTTTACGAATATTCTTCAATTCCATCACCACACGTCCGCTTTGTTGTGCCGCAGGAAAGTGAAAATGAATTTCATCTTCTTCCTCTTCTACTTCAATAATTTCCACTTTTTCCAACTGTTTAATGCGGCTTTGCACCTGACGGGCTTTGCTTGCCTTGTAGCGAAAGCGATCAATGAACTCCTGCGTTTGTTTCAACTGTTGTTCCTGATTCTTTTTTGCATTCAACAACAGTTCCTTGCGAACGGTTTTTTCTTTTTCATAGTAGGAATAATTGCCGGAATAGAGTTCCATCTTTCCCATACTAAGTGCAAATGTTTTCTTGGTCAGCGTATCAAGAAATGCCCGGTCGTGTGAAACTAACACAATTGCACCGTTGTAATTTTTCAGGTACTCTTCTAACCATTGCAATGATTCAATGTCGAGATGATTTGTCGGTTCGTCGAGTAAAAGAACGGATGGCTCCAATAGCAACAATTTTGCCAGCGCAATACGCATCTGCCATCCACCGCTGAATTCGCGTACACTCCGGCTTAAATCAGCAACCGAAAATCCCAGTCCCATCAACACTGTTTCAATTTTTGATTTCAACCGAAATGCATCGGCATCTTCTTGCTTGTGCTGAAGTTCGCCGATGATTTCGAGCAATTCTGCATACTCATCTGAAGTATAGTCAACTTCGCTCAATCGTTGATAGGCATCGTGTAATTCTTGTTCAATCTGCAAAACATTTTCGAAAGCGGACTCTACTTCTTTGTATAATGGCTGGTCTGATTCCACCACTGCATCTTGCGGCAAATATCCGACGGTAACAAAACGCGCTTTATTTACCCTTCCTTCCATTGGAGGAATGATGCCGGCGATAATTTTTAACAGTGTGGATTTTCCTGCACCGTTGCTTCCCACAAGCCCGATACGATCGTGCGGATTGATGGTGAAAGAAAGATTATCGAACAGATACCGTTCGCCGTAATTGACAGAAAGATTGTTTACAGCAAGCACTTTGTCGAGTTTTTTAGATTATTAGAT
>JBFMDF010000150.1:0-5555 GCA_040753935.1 Bacteroidota bacterium
AGAAGGACAAGAAATCTGCCCGGAAGAGAGACTTGCGAGGTAACTCGAACACCTTTTTTGCCGACAGGTTCTTTGGTTACCTGGACGATGATTTCCTGACCTTTGGTAAGAGTAACCTCTTTTTTCTTCTCTTCACGAAGCCGCTTTTCGACTTTGGGGGTAGCAACAATGACGTCACTATGATTACCCTCTCCATTCTCTTCTACTTCTTCCCCTTCTTCCTCTTCATCATCGAGCATCGTATTAAACTCGTCTTGATAACTGCTGATGTCGGAAAAGTGAAGAAAACCATCCTGCTGCATTCCCAAATCAATAAATGCCGCCTGAATGCCAGGCATTACTTTGGCAACTCTGCCAAGGTAGATGTCCCCCACCATGCGTTCCTTTTCGGGGGTTTCTACAAACAACTCTGCCAGTTTTCCATCCTCGGTAATGGCAATGCGTATTTCGTTACCGACAGAGTTGATCAGAATTTCTTTTTTCATTAAAACCTTTCTGTAATGTTGAATAGTATCCTGGGGCTCCATCAAACTGAACTTGTTTCAGTACTTACTGAAACAAGTTCAGCCTGATGCAGGATCTCCGCAATAATCCATCCCGTCGGATGGACCACACTTTATTGTTCCCCCACACCATTGTACTGAAATTTCAATACAATGCTCCGTTTTCCTCATAAATTAGTTGAAATTTACGAAAATAATGAGTGGTGTGCAAGGTAAGATTTTGGAAAGAAATCAAAGAAAAAACAAAAAAACGCCAAGCTTACTGTATCACACTTGTGTTTGGAGGCTGTTGCTTCCTTCCGGACCTGGCAGGGTTGTCCAACACGAAGTTGCACAGGGCTTGGCATTTTTGTGAAGCTGATCCGCCTTCGGCGGACGACCTATCCCGACTGCGTCGGGACGAATCGCTCTCCTCTACGAGTCAACGACTCGTAGAATCGTTGACCTACTGAGCTACAGCCCCATAAATATTTTTTCATCGCAAGAACAAAGAGCCACTTCTTTTGTGGAGCTGATCGGGATCGAACCGACGACCTATTCGTTGCGAACGAATCGCTCTCCCAACTGAGCTACAGCCCCATAAATATTTTTTCGTACTTAAATTTTTCTAAAAACCATTTACACCACCAACCTATCCCGACTGTGTCGGGACGAATCACTCTCCCAGCTGAGCTACAGCCCCGATCGTTGAAAAGCTGGTTCAACTATTGATAAGGTAAAAAAAATTTATGTCTGTTTCAATTACCGTTTCTATGTGCAAGGTACCATTCAATTGTTTTTTTCAATCCCTCATGTAATGAAACTTTCGCTCTCCAACCTAGTGAATGAACCTTAGAGACATCAAGAAGTTTTCGCGGCGTACCATCCGGTTTTGTTGTATCAAATCCTAAAGACCCGGTATAACCAACCTCGTTCTTAATCATATTTGCCAACTCAAGAATGGTAATATCTTCTCCGGTACCGATATTAACAAACTCACTGCCACTGTAGGTATTCATCAAAAAAATACAGGCATCTGCCATGTCTTCCACATACAAAAACTCCCGGCGGGGAGTGCCGGTTCCCCACAGCACAACGGAAGGTGCATTTTGTTCTTTCGCCTCAACAAATTTTCGAATAAGCGCCGGTAGTACATGCGAGTGTTGCAGATCGAAATTATCATTTGGTCCGTACAGGTTAGTCGGCATTACTGAAATGTAATCCGTTCCGTACTGCCTGTTGTAGGATTGCACCATTTTTATCCCAGCAATTTTGGCAATGGCGTACGGCTCGTTGGTCGGCTCAAGTTTTCCGGTCAGTAAGTACTCTTCTTTCATCGGTTGAGGAGCAAGTTTTGGGTAAATGCAGGAACTGCCAAGGAAGCAAAGTTTTTTTACGCCATGTATGTACGACTGATGAATAACATTATTTTGAATTTGAAGATTCACATAAATAAAATCTGCAGGGTATGTGTTGTTGGCAAGAATTCCTCCCACTTTTGCTGCAGCGAGAAAGACGTATTCCGGCTGTTCCTGATCAAAAAAAATTTTAACTGCTTGTTGATCGGTGAGATCAAGCTCATTATGTGTCCGATAGATAAGATTGGTATAACCTTGCTGTTGAAGCAGTCGAAGTATTGCCGAACCTACCAACCCACGATGACCCGCAACATAAATTTTCGAATCTTTCTTCACGTCAATATCCCCTCTTTTTTACAAGTTCAAAATCTGCTTTTGCCATTAAGCGAGCAAGGTCGGCAAATTTTGTCTTAGCTTCCCAGCCAAGTTTTGTTTTTGCTTTTGCCGGATTGCCGATAAGGATATCAACTTCGGTTGGACGGTAATATTTCGGATCGACTTCAACAACAACTTTTCCATTGAGCAATCCTTTTTCCTGCTCACCCTCTCCCTCCCACTTCAACGACATATCCAGTTCTCCGAACGCCGCATCGACAAACTCGCGCACAGCATGAGTTTCCCCTGTGGCAAGCACAAAATCTTCCGGTGCATCCAGTTGCAACATTCGCCACATTCCTTCGACATATTCAGGCGCATATCCCCAGTCACGTTTTGCATTTAGATTGCCGAGCAGTAGTTTTTGCTGAAGTCCAAGTTTAATTCTTGCGGCCGCCATGGTAATTTTTCGTGTCACAAATGTTTCACCGCGACGAGGAGATTCGTGGTTGAACAAAATTCCATTGCAGGCAAAAATGTTATAGGCTTCACGATAGTTCACGATAATCCAATAGCCGTACAACTTTGCCACACCGTACGGACTGCGAGGATAGAAGGGCGTTTTCTCGTCTTGCGGTATTGCTTGTACTTTTCCATACAATTCGCTTGTTGAGGCTTGGTAAAATTTTGTTTTAATCCCCACTTCACGAATTGCGTCAAGAAAACGAAGGGTGCCAATTGCATCTACTTCCGCAGTATACTCAGGAACTTCAAACGACACTTTTACGTGACTTTGGGCGGCAAGATTGTAAATTTCATCCGGCACAATTTTTTCCAACAGACGATTGATGTTGCTGGTATCGGTAATATCGCCATGATGAAGGAAAAAAGTACTTCCGGAGTATTTCGGATCATTAAAGATGTGATCAATACGTCCGGTGTTAAATGAACTGCTTCGGCGAATAACACCGTGCACTTCGTATCCTTTTTCAAGGAGTAGTTCTGCAAGATAGGAACCATCTTGTCCGGTAATACCGGTAATTAACGCTTTCTTTGGCATGTTAATCTTCCTTTTCTTTCCAATAATTCAACAGATCGATGAGGGTTTGCTTAAAAGGAATGTTGGGTTTCCATCCGACCGAATGAGTAATTGCACTATGATTGCCGGCAAGCAGTTGAATATCATATCCACGCAAGCGTTTTGGTTCAACGTGCAACTCAAATTTCATTCCGGTAATTTCTTCAAACAGCGCAATGATTTCTTCAATAGAAAAAATATTGCCGGAACAAAGATTGAAAATATAATTTGTCTTATTGTCAATCTGTGAAAGCATCCAATAACCCCGAACAATATCTCTTACATCGGTAAAATCGCGACGCGCTTTCACATTGCCCACATTCAATATTTTTTTAGACGAATTTTTCTGGAGCGCAACAATTTGCTTTGCAAGAGAAGAACAGACAAAACTCGGTTTCTGACGAGGACCGGTGTGATTAAACGGTCGGGCGATAACGATATTCAATCCCTCATACTTTTTGTACGTTTGTGCTATGTAATCCACACTTGTTTTACTTGCGGCGTATGGATTGACTGGTTGAGGAATAGATTGTTCGGAATGAAGTGCAGGCAAGCCAAAGGTTTCACCATAAATTTCTCCCGATGTAACGACTACAATCCGCGGGTTAATCTCCAGCGCTTTTACCGCTTCAAAAATATTTATTGTGCCGATAACATTTGTTTTAAATGTCTCTGCCGCAAATTCAAACGAACTGGGAACAAACGCTTGGCCTGCAACATGAAAGATAATATCCGGTTTAATTTCTTTGATAACTTTGAAGACTGGTTGAAACTCACCGATATCGCAGTGACTCAAAAAAATCTTTCCGTTGTGCTGACGAATGTTATCCGCTTTCTCAAGATCACGGAGAATTCCGCTGACTGTAGCATCGGTATTGGCAATAATGTAATCTGCTAAATGACTTCCTGCAAAACCGCCGATGCCAGTGATAAGAACTTTCATTGACTACAATTGTTTGGTGAAGGATCTACAACTTGAATGCAACAAAATACAAAATTTTTACAATGAACAGAAATGAAATTCCGATATCTCTTGGCTACCTAGGGTGGACAAAAAAAAATCCCGTTATCAACATCATAACGGGATTTAATAATAAATCAGGCATCGACCTACTCTCCCACACAGTCTCCCGTGTAGTACCATCGGCTCTGCGGGGCTTAACTTCTCTGTTCGGAATGGGAAGAGGTGTACCACCCGCGATAAAGACACCTGAATTTTAAATTTAAAAATTGGGAAGAAACTCGATATGCAAAGTCTTACAAGTTTATTGATGCACACAATGTGTATTCAGTAAAGAATTGGCAAGTCGCACGGATTATTAGTACTGCTCGACTCATCCGTTACCGGATTTACATCTGCAGCCTATCAACCAAGTCATCTCCTTGGATCCTTTAGGGGAATAAATCCCGGGGAAACCTCATCTTGGAGCGGGTTTCGCACTTAGATGCTTTCAGTGCTTATCCCATCCGGACATGGCTACTCTGCTATGCCGCTGGCGCGACAACAGATACACCGTCGGTCCGTTCATTCCGGTCCTCTCGTACTAAGAACGAGACTCCTCAAGTTTCCTGCGCCCGCATAGGATAGGGACCGAACTGTCTCACGACGTTCTGAACCCAGTTCACGTACCGCTTTAATTGGCGAACAGCCAAACCCTTGGGACCTTCTCCAGCCCCAGGATGCGATGAACCGACATCGAGGTGCCAAACCTTGCCGTCGATATGAACTCTTGGGCAAGATCAGCCTGTTATCCCTAGCGTACCTTTTATCCTTTGAGCGATGGCCCTTCCACGCGGAACCATCGGATCACTAAATCCTACTTTCGTACCTGTTCGACTTGTCCGTCTCACAGTCAAGCTCCCTTGTGCTTTTACACTCGCCGCATGATTACCAACCATGCTGAGGGAACCATTGAGAGCCTCCGTTACAATTTAGGAGGCGACCGCCCCAGTCAAACTACCCGCCTACCACTGTCCCTGTACCGGCTAACGGTACGAGGTTAGAATTCCAACAACGCAAGGGTGGTATTTCACTGTTGACTCCACCGAAGCTAGCGCCCCGGTTTCACAGTCTCCCACCTATGCTACACATGCATTGTCCGAACCCAATAATAGGGTGCAGTAAAGGTGCATAGGGTCTTTCCGTCCATATGCGGGTAACCGGCGTCTTCACCGGTACCACAAGTTCACCGAGCCCGTGGTTGAGACAGTGACCAAGTCGTTACACCATTCGTGCAGGTCGGAACTTACCCGACAAGGAATTTCGCTACCTTAGGACCGTTATAGTTACGGCCGCCGTTTACTGGGGCTTCGGTCGAGAGC
>JBFMDF010000151.1:0-5488 GCA_040753935.1 Bacteroidota bacterium
TTTCGGCTTATCCGGAGGACTCTTCGAGTCGTTTGCGGAAGATTCACCGCAGAAGGTTGAAATTGGTATCGATGAAAAAATTGGGCAGATGTTGCCGATGAATCTCGAGTTCTTCGATGAAAAAGGATACCAAGTGGCGTTGAAGGATATTGTGAAGAAACCGTTCATTCTGAATTTTGTGTACTACCGTTGTCCCGGCATTTGCAGTCCGTTGTTGACGGAACTGACAACCATTGTGAATTTTCACGAAATGGAAATCGGGAAAGACTATCAGATCATCACCATTAGTTTTGATGAACGGGAGAAGCCGGAACTTGCGGCGGCAAAGAAAGAAAGTTATTTCGGTTTGCTCAACAAACGTATTCCAGACGATTCATGGAAATTCCTGACGGGAGACAGCGCTACTATTCATACGTTGACGAATGCGGCAGGATTTATGTTCAAGCGGCAGGGGAATGACTTTATCCACGCAGGGGCAATTATTGCCGTCAGTCCGGAAGGGAAAATTGCGCGGTATCTCTATGGAACGAAGTTTCTTCCCTTTGATGTGAAGATGGCATTGACGGAAGCAGCGGAAGGACGGACGGGACCGACGATCACAAAGTTGTTGAGTTATTGTTACAGTTACAATCCCGAGGGAAGGCAGTATGTGTTCAATGTAACGCGTGTGGCTGGGGCGTTCATCTTGCTATGTGCAGTTGTCTTTGTAGTGTATATTTCAGTGAAGCCGAAAAAAGTTCAATCAAACAAATAATTATTCTGACGAGGCAGCATGAATGTTGCCCTGTTAATATTTTGAGGTGAGTTCGTATGGCAAATGTTGCAATACCGGCAGATACGGTGGAGCCAAGTTATCTTGAAGTAACAACCAACACGCATAAAGGATTGCTGGGTTGGATTTTGAGTGTCGATCACAAGCGGATCGGGCTTCTGTATCTCTTTACGATGCTGGCGTTCTTTTTTGTTGCAGTTGGTTTTGGATTCTTAATACGTCTTGAGTTGATTTCTCCCGGTAAAACGTTCATCGATGCGCAGACGTACAACCAGTTCTTTACGCTCCATGGCATTATTATGATCTTTCTCTTCATCATTCCCGGTCTTCCGGCAGTGTTTGGAAATTTCTTTTTGCCGATTATGATTGGAGCGAAAGATGTTATCTTCCCACGCCTGAATTTACTTTCGTGGTATCTTTTTATCATTGGCGGATTAGTTGCTGTCGCTGCATGGTTGTTGCCGGGTGGTTCTGCTGATACCGGCTGGACGTTTTACGTGCCATATTCCGTTCGCACTACAACAAATGTACTTCCGGCGTTGATTGCTGCATTTCTTCTTGGTTTTTCTTCTATTCTCACAGGAGTAAATTTCATCACCACCATTCACCGCATGCGTGCGCCGGGAATGTCGTGGTTCAGAATGCCGCTGTTTGTATGGGGATTATATGCAACAGCATGGGTGCAAGTGTTGGCAACGCCGATTATTGGAATTACGCTTGCACTGGTCATTATTGAACGAACACTCGGCGTCGGGATTTTTGATCCTGCGCTGGGAGGCGATCCGATTTTGTATCAACATTTATTTTGGATATACTCTCACCCTGCGGTTTACATTATGGTTCTTCCGGCAATGGGAATTGTTTCTGAAATTATTCCCGTATTTGCACGGCGTACGATTTTTGGGTACAAGTTCATCGCATTCTCAAGTCTTGCCATTGCTTTCTTCGGTTCATTGGTGTGGGCACATCATATGTTCAGCGCAGGAATGAGCGATACGGCAATGTTTGTCTTTTCATTCCTTACTTTTGTGGTTTCCATTCCCAGCGCCATTAAAGTGTTCAACTGGGTTTCAACGATGTACAAAGGATCGATTCAAGCCGATCCTCCGCTACTGTATGTGCTGTCGTTCCTTTTTCAATTTTCCATCGGTGGATTTACCGGATTGATGCTTGGAGCGCTGTCAGTGAACATTCATTTGCAGGATACGTCGTTCGTGGTGGCGCATTTCCATTACGTCATGTTTGGTGGCACTGGATTCGGAATTTTCGCGGCGATGCATTACTGGTTTCCGAAAATGTTCGGTAGAATGTACAATAAGAAAATTGCAACGTGGGCATGGGCGATTGTAACCTTTGGCTACAATCTCTTATACTTTCCGATGTTCATTATGGGCTACCTTGGCATGCCGCGTCGGTACTATGACTATTTACCCGAATTTCATCCCTATCACTTAGCGTCAACAATTGGTTCGTGGATTCTCATTCTCGGACTAATCATCATGTTCACGAATCTTTATATTGGGATGAGGCGTGGACCGAAAGCGCCAATGAATCCATGGGGTGGTGTAACACTTGAATGGACAACCCAAACACCGCCGATTCTCGAAAATTTCCATGAGATTCCGACAGTAACTACTGGACCATACGATTATTCAAAATACGAAATTGAAGCATCTGAAAAGAAGGAGACAACGTAAGTGAGTTCATCTACACAAAGCGCAGTTCACCACGTGCATCGAGACGATTACGGTTCCCGCATGGGAATGTGGTTGTTTCTGTTTACCGAATTGATTCTCTTCGGCGGGCTTTTCATTGTGTACGCCGTGTACCGCTTTACGCATCAACAGGAGTTTCATATTGCGGCGCAGGAGTTGAATACCACTGTTGGGTTGGTTAATACCATCATTCTGCTGACCAGTAGTATGACGGCGGCGATGTCCATTACCGCTATGCAAAAAGGGAATATCCGATTTTCAAAAGGGTTGGTGTGGGTGACGATCATGTTTGCGCTTGCCTTTATGGTGAACAAGTATTTTGAGTGGAGCGCGAAGATTCATCACGACATTTATCCCGGTTCGAAAGAATTGTTGAACAAACCGGAAGGTGAAATTCTGTATTTCGGATTGTACTATGTGATGACGGGGTTGCATGCGTTGCACGTCATTGTCGGCGTTGTATTTTTCTTATTCATTTTACGGCACATTACACAAGGGAAGATTCAACCGACAAGATATGTGAGACTGGAAAATGCAGCATTGTACTGGCACCTGGTTGATTTAATCTGGATTTTCTTATTCCCATTGTTCTATTTGATACATTGATTTGATACAATTGAGGTTCCTATGAACGATCATCACGCGACACAGCATTCAAGTCACGAAGAAGCCCACGTTATTGAGTACGGAAAGTACATTTTTGTCTGGCTTTCACTCATTGCATTTACGGGCATTACGGTAACTGCGGCAGGTATTGGGTTGGGTAACTGGACAATTGTGTTGGCGCTGTTGATTGCGTCGGCAAAATCATGGTACGTGATGAATTATTTTATGCATTTGAAGTATGAAGATAGGGTGTTCAGGGTGTTCATTTTGGTTGCGTTAATTACGCTGGCGATCTTTATTACGTTTACGTTTTGGGATTATTCTTTCACCAGATAACGTTTGTTGTAGAACACTGTGAGAGTGTTCTACACTTTACATGAGGTTAGTACATGTTTACATCATCATCAAATTTTACCAATGAAGTCGATGCGTTGTTCCTCTACATTGCCGGCTTGTCACTCATCGTGCTGATTGGCATTACCGTTGCCATGATCTATTTCGTCGTGCGGTACAGCCGAAAACGCAATCCTGTGCCAAAGAATATTGAGGGAAATCTGACCCTTGAAATTTTATGGACCGGTATTCCATTGCTTCTGTTTTTAAGTATGTTCTATTTTGGATGGATGGGGTATAAAGATATGCGCGCCATACCGAGCGATGCACTGCAAATAAAAGTGACCGCACGAATGTGGCAATGGGGTTTTGAATATCCCAACGGCTTGAAGACCGATACGCTGTACGTACCTGTCAGCAAACCGGTACGTGTTGATTTGCATTCGCTCGATGTCAACCATGCGTTCTTCATTCCGGCATTTCGTGTGAAGAAGGATGTGTACCCCAACAAGAAAAACGATGCATGGTTCAAATCCGACAAGCCCGGTCGGTACGATATTGCCTGTGCAGAGTATTGCGGATTGAATCATTCGTATATGTACTCTGCTGTACATATTATGGAGCAGAAAGATTTTGATCAATGGTTCGCCGAAGCTTCTAAAAAAGCAGGGCTTGAACCGACACTTGTTCAAGTGAAAAAATAAAATACCAAGGTCGTCTTGTGTGTTGACCAGAATTTATTGAACACTAATTACTGCAAACAATGGATTTACTAAAGCATCTTGCCTTACCGCAGTCAGCGGCACAGATTGAAGTGCTGCACTTCGTGATGAATTTTGTGACAATTCTTTTTCTTCCTTTTGCCGGTTATTTGTTTGGCGCTCTCATACTTTCGTTGTACCACGGAAGGAAAGGAAGAGTACACAACAATTCCAACGCTCTTCATTTTGCAAAGGAAGTGATCGAACATATCATCCCGAACAAAAGTATTCTTTTTCTGTTTGGCGTTGTTCCGTATCTTGCACTCGTTTTTGCGTACGCGCAACTGTTGCAGGGAACGGATGCCATCAGCGTCAGTGTGCTGACGTGGGGATTGCTCTTCTTCGTCGCCGGTTCGGCATTTGCGTCGTCGTATAAAACGGCGTTTAAACTCATCACTATTTTTGATACCGTGAAACAGGGAGACGAAGAAGTCATCACATTGCGTGCTGAAGTCAGCGAGCAGAAACGAACATCCGGCAAATATGCTCTTGTTTTTTTAACCATTGGAATGTTTCTCTTCACCGCAGGTACCACACTGGCGGCCGAACCGCATCAATGGACTAACGTGTCAACAGTAGTAGAATTAGTGTTCTCACTTCCGGTGCTGATTAAGGTTATTCAATTTGTTGTGTTGTCGCTTATTGTAGCGTCGGTTGGTATGTTGTTCTTCACCTTTAGTTGGGAAGGAGGCAAGAAGAACTGTACGGATGAGTACGCCCACTATGTGAAATCGGCAACAGTCACACTTTCGCTTGTTGGGATTGTTCTTCAACCGCTGTTCATTGTGTTATCGGTCATTACTGCTCCGATTGAAGGATTAACGGGGACAGTTTTCATTGCATCTGTTGCGGCAATCTTCTTCTTCTTTCTTGCAAGCCATTATGTGTATGCGATGGTGAGGAATTTTCATGCTAAATATTCTGCGATGGCATTTTATGTGTTGATTGTCGGAGTCAGTACTATTGTGATTGCACAGACGAATATGTTTGCATATTCGACAAAAACACAATCGTCACTACTGGCATACCAATACGATAAGTACCATGAAGAATTGCTGACAAAAATGGGAATCAGTTTGAAAGTTGTAACCGGAGAAGAGATATTTACCGCGAAGTGTTCAGCCTGTCATGAATTTGGTGTAAAAAAAGTTGGTCCTGCCTATAAAGATGTGCTTCCAAAGTATGAAACCGACAGAGCTAAATTAGTGGCGTTTGTTCTTAACCCTGTGAAAGTCAATCCGGCATTTCCTCCAATGCCGAATCAAGGGTTAAAACCGGCGGAAGCGGATTCAATTGCCGCC